>OY782761.1:3300000-3539797 GCA_963678265.1 uncultured Microbacter sp. | reverse complement strand
TTCAGCAGAAGGTGATGTTGCTCGCTCCAACAGGGCGTGCGGCCAAGGTGTTGTCGCACTACTCAGGGCATCCGGCATTTACCATTCATAAGAAAATATACCGCCAGAAATCGGCGGCCGACTTCGTTTTTACCCTCGATAACAACCTGCACAAACATACGTTGTTCATTGTCGATGAGGCTTCAATGATTGCTAATATGTCGGGAGAGGGGAGCATGTTTGGGTCGGGGCAACTGCTTGACGACCTGGTGCAATATGTTTACGGAAGCGATGGGTGTAGCATGATTCTGCTGGGCGATACGGCTCAGTTGCCTCCCGTGATGCAACCTGTGAGTCCTGCTCTGGAACTCTCGAAGTTGCAAAGCTTCGGATTGAATGTGACGGAGTTCACACTTACACAGGTGGTTCGTCAGGCAGAAGAGAGCGGAATACTCTTTAATGCTACCGCTTTGCGCAATAATTTGCAGGAAGGGACGACTCACCTTCATCCGCAATTCGAGGTGGCACCGTTTACCGATATACGGAATCTTCCGGGCGACGAATTGATCGATACATTACAAGCGGAATATAACAAAACAGGAGTGGAGGATACCATTGTCATTACCCGTTCCAACAAACGAGCTAACCTTTACAACAACGGCATTCGTGCCCGTGTGTTTCAGAAGGAGGAGGAGCTCAGCGGTGGCGATCTGGTGATGGTGGTGAAGAATAACTATTTCTGGAGCAAGGATTACCCCGAAATGGAATTTATAGCCAATGGCGATGTGGCCGAAGTGCAGCGCATCCTTCGTTACAGAGAATTGTACGGCTTCCGCTTTGCCGATGTGTTGCTGCGGTTTATCGATTACGACTGCGAGATAGAGGCGCGTATTCTGGTGGAAGCTCTGCAAGCGGAAACGCCTGCAAGCCTGAATGAGATGAATAAAAAACTCTACGAAGCTGTGAGCGAAGATTATGCCCATATCGGGAACCGGCGCGAACGGGCCAAAGAGATGCAAAAGAACGAGTTTTACAATGCTCTGCAGGTGAAGTTCGCCTATGCCGTCACCTGTCACAAAGCGCAGGGTGGGCAGTGGAAGACGGTCTTCATAGACCAGGGAAACATTCCTGAAGAGCAACTCAATACCGATTATTACCGCTGGCTCTACACAGCCTTGACCCGTGCTACCGAAAAGGTCTATCTGGTGAGTTTTGCCAGAGAGTTTTTCAAAGAGGAGCCTGAAGATGGTAGTCGGTAGCCGGTAGGCAATGGTTGAATTGTTTAACTGTTGAATCGTTGAATCGAGGAGCTTCGAAACATTGGAATCTTGGAATGCAGAAATGTTGAAACAATGATAGCTATCTATAATTTGTCTCCCGCTGAAGCTTTGACGGATGGAAGCGAACTCTTGCTTTCCGTAGGTTTGCATCCGTGGCATATCGGTGCCGACTGGAAAAAACAGTTGCGGATGCTGGGCGGAGTAGCGGGGACAAAACGGGTGAAGCTGATCGGCGAAGCCGGATTGGATAAACTATGTAAGACTGATTTTGAATTACAGCAAACGGTGTTTTTGCAGCAAATAGAGCTGGCCGAGGAGGTACAAAAGCCGCTGATTATCCATTGCGTGAAGGCCTGGCCGGAGTTGATTGCCATCCGTAAAAAGGTGCTCCCATCTGTGCCATGGGTCATTCATGGCTTTCGCGGTAAACCCGAACTGGCGCATCAGCTACTGGCGTTTGGTATCTATCTCTCGTATGGCGAAAAGTTTAATGAAGAGAGCCTTCGTATTACGCCTCTGGAACGCCTTTGCACCGAAACGGACGAAAGTAAGCTGATTATCGAAGAGATTTACAGCAGGATAAGTAAAACAAAGGGCATTGAGATGGAGTCGTTGCTCGAACATGCTAACCGGTTAATAACAAACAAAGAGAGGCAATTCGTCGATATTCATACCCATCAGGCAAAGAGCGCTTTATAACTCTTTCTTCATACACACACTATTTTCATTGCCACTATATTGCCCGTAATTGGGAATCAAAGTATAACCCTGTTTTGTATAGAAACGGATCGCTTCGGGTTGACCTTTACCCGTTTCAAGAACCGCCGAGCGAAATCCAAGCTCGGCAGCCCACCTCTCCAATTCCTTTAGAATTACATCGGCAAAGCCATTGCCCCTGCACTCTTTCCGAAGGAAAACCCGTTTTATCTCTGCCGTTTCGTTGTCAAACGGTTTGAAACAACCGCAACCAATGGCTTTTCCATCTATCCGGGCAATTACCACGGTGTCGATTTGTTCTACCCGGTTAAAGCCATTGTATTGTTTCTGCAAGTCCCCGTAGCGGCTGTTCAGATCTTCGTCCAGCTCGCCGACAAGCATACGGAAGTCGGCATTGCTACTGGTAGTTCTTTCGGTTTGGCATTGATTCTTTATCGGCATGACAGGTATATTTTAGATTAATAACAGGATAATAACCACCACTACACCGATACCGGTAAAGAGAATGCCTCTTCGGAAAAACCGGGTGCCGGGTTTAAACATCCAAAGTGCCGAAACGGCCATAAAAGCAAGGAGGCACCCGAAAACAGCAGAGGGGAGCGAAGTTGCTTTTTTGCTTGCCGTAACATGCAGGTCGGTGATGATCTTTACGTAGGCAGGATAATCGGTCTTCGTATAGTTTACGGCACCGGTGGTTCGGTTGTAGGTTCCCTCTTTGAAAAAGACGATGTTGTTTTCGATCTTCAACACTTTAAGGCTTTTGAGATGCAGGCTTTCTCCCAGTGCATAGGCCTCTATGCCGGGGGCAATCGTCTTCTCTATTCGTGTCTCCTGTCGTAAAAAGCCTCTGTCGCGAAAGATCATTATCACTCCGCCGATGCAGTATATCAGCGTCATTCCTATAATTAAAAAGCCTATATCGCGGTGTAAACTCCGCATATAGTACTGAATCGATTTCTTTGGTTTCTGTTCCATACAATGTCAGGATTCATTAAAAAAATAAATTCGGGTGGCCGGTCGGTTCAGTCTATTTCGATGCCATATTTTGCAAGCAGACCGGGCACACCCTGCAACGAAAATTTTGCTTTGCGAAGCGTATTTGCTTCGGGATCGATAGTGTAATTGTATGCCGATGAGAAGTCAGTCTCTTTTAGGTTTGTATAGTGAAACACTGCATTTTCGAGATTGCACTCTGTGAAACGGGCCTTGCCCAGATCGCATTCGGTAAAGTCGGCATTGCGGAGCGAACAGTTAACAAACGGTGTTTTGGTCAGTTTCTTGCCCGAAAACAGACTGTAATCCATTGGACAGTTTTCGAAACGGACATTGAGCAATGTGTCGTTACAATCGATAAACGAAGTACCCGTGAGTTTGCAGCCGGTAAAAGCAACGTTATTCAGTTGGCAATTGTTCATTTTTACCATGCTCAGGTTGCAATTTACAAACCGGCAGTCGATATAGGTTCCGGCCATGTATCCGGCTTCCGAAAGGTCGCAATTGGTAAAGGTACAGTTGTCGAATTCGCAGTTACGGAGCTCGTCTTGTGTAAATGTCCGGTTGGTAAATTCTTTGTCGTCGTGGATAACCATGTTACTTCAATTTTTCAATATGCTAATGTGCCAATAAAATTCTTTTTCTTACGGGAGAATCAGTCGCTACTGAGTACTGAATACTGCGTACTCTACTCATCCCATCACAATCCCCTTGGTTAGGAATGCCTCTTTTAGTTTGAGCAGGGCGTCGCTTTTTACCTGGTCGGTATTGGCAATGGTACTCCAGAAACGAACCGTCAGGCGGCATGAGCGTTCTTGTACCTGCGTAAAGAGAATGATAGGTTGTTTTTTTGTAATCACATTTCCTACCTTACCTACCGTGGAGTTGATGATTGTACTAATCACGTTGGCATCGAGTTCGTCGCCGGTCAACGAAATTTCAATCATCACTCTGCGCTGATCGTTACTGTAGGTCCAGTTGACGATGTTTTGCGAAAGAATGGTGCCGTTCGGAATAATCACTTCGGCTCCGTCGGCCGTGTTGATGGTGCTGGCCCTCAAACCGATCTCTTTCACCTTACCCGATTGGCCGCTTACTTCTATCACGTCGCCGATCTGCAACGAACCGTCGAAAATAAGGATAATGCCCGATACAAAGTTGTTAACCACGTTTTGCAAGCCCATACCGATACCGACGCCGAGAGCACCCAGTACAATGGTGATTTTGTCGATAGGTAGTCCCGAAGCCGCTACTGCCAGCAGGTAGCCACCACAAAGAACAAATAGCCGTAACATCAATAGCCGTGAATGCTGACCTTTCGAGATCATGCCGTCTTCGGCTTCATTGCCCGTTTCACCGAAAAGGAAGCTGATTAACCGTTGTAAAATATGTGCAAACCAGATGATGGTGAAGAACAGCAACACGCTCGATAATTTGAACGAAATGCTACCTATCGAGCGGGTAGAGGTAAGCTGATCGCCTATCCATTCGCTGATGCCGTGATAGACATTCAGGTTGGAAGCCAGCATTATGAACCATAAGATAAGAGCAAACGCTATCATCGGCAACTTCAGTTTGCCCGTTACCAGCGTCGGGTCGAAAGGCACCTTGATTCCTTTTCGCAGCCGGCCAAGCTGTATCTGTAACAAAATAACTTCCAGAATCGTATCGATATAGATGGGTAGTATCACAGCCTGCATCAGGGTAAAGATGGATGCTGCCCCAATAATGCCGGCAAGCGAAAAACGCCCGAAGACATTCGTCAAAATCGATGATACGGCTAAGAGTACGGAGAGATACATCGCCATGCGAATCCATTTGCGAAAGGATACTTTGTCATCGCAACGATTGCAAAATCTCAGGGCGAATACAATGACACCTATTTGCAACAATACCAGCCAGTATCGTTGGAGTAAGGTCGGCTCGACCCAGACATAAGAGACGGAAACAGCCACGAACATCACCACCAGAGCAATCCAGGCATACCACGTTTTGCGTTCCCATTGCGTGAAAAAGATAACAGAAGCAATGATAAATGAGATAAGGTATTCTCCCGTCAGGTAAAGTGTGGGGGCATAGGCATCGAAGAAGGGGATAAGAGCCAGCAATACCATCAGCAGCGCCAACACCGGATGGGTGTTGATATACTTTAAGCGGAGAAATGTAAAATGTTCGTTTGGGTCATTAAATGCTTTTAACTGACGCCGTTTTACCCACCACCAACCGAACAGTAGCAGCGCTACCAGCAGCATCACAATGCGGCGTTGCGATGTTTTGTCGAAATAATAGCCGAGCGCTTTTTGTTCTATCATGGAGATGGACGACGCCGATTTGTGAAGTTGTTGTCCTACCGTGTCAGGTACGTTGAATTGCCACAGGCAGGGAGCTTCCGAACCGAACAGCTGCAGATCGGCTTTGTCGAGCCGGTTGTCGAGCATATTGAGCATGTTGGCAATGTTCATTGAGTTGTCCGATACTTTCAGTTTTAGTTCGTTCAACAGGTTCAGTCCGGAACGGGTCATGCTATCGGTACGCATCCATTTACGTTGCATCCGGTCGAGTCGTTTATCGAATAATTTTGCCATTACCGTATCTTTGTCCAATCTGATAAAGATAGAGTCCTTCATCACCCTTTTTAAGTTCAGTTTGGCACGATAAAAGCGGTTGTATGTCGTGGTCAGAAATTGCCTTAGCTGTTGATTGTCGTCATCGAGATCTTCGATGAAGCTTTGATAAAGATAGAGATTTCGAAGGTTGACGTGGGCGCGCCGGCCTCCGAGGCGTTCGCGGATTTCGGCAATGTCTTTGGTTATTTTATCCAGATGACGGCCGGAGCCCATCACTTCCAGACTCATTTTTACACTGTCGCGAATTGTGTTTAGTTTGTCGTTTACCCGTTCGATGCTGGTCATGTAGTCACCGGAGGTAATCGTGTCGGCGGTTGCCCATATCATTTTCCGGTGGTGCCGGAGCGTGTCGTGTTTGAGACTTTTGCTCACCTTGCCGGTGTCGGTTGCAGCTGATGGGGTGGAGAGAGGTGGCGTTGTTTGTGCCGTTACAATGGCGGTGGTCGCAATTAAAATGCTGAACAATAAAACTGTTTTTTTCATCTGCTACAATCTTGTCTCTGTTATCGGTTTATTCAAAATGGGGGCTGGCTACTAATTCCAGCCGGTTGCCTTCCGGATCGAGAACCCCGCTTTCGTAATAACCGTCACCGGTTCTGCGCGGAAGACTTACTACCTCAATGCCGTCATGCTGCATCTTCGCCGTAAGTGCGTCTACTTCGGAGGGTGTGCCTATTGTTATCGCTATGTGCGTCCACCCGAAGGTGTCGTCTGCCCGGCCGGAGGTAATATCGTTTCGATGCATCAATTCGATGCGGCCGCCGTCGGCAAAATAGATAAAAAAAGAAGAGAAGCCCTTGGCCGGGTTTTCATACCGTTCTCCCGAGCTGCAATCGAAATATTTCAGGTAGAACTCTTTCATCTTTTCCAGATTTTGTGCCCAGAGCGCAATGTGATCTATTTTCATTTCTTGTAATGTCTGTTTTGCTTTGTCAGGATTCAAAACCGGAGATGTTCGGATTGTGTATCAAAAACGATTCGAACTGATCGCGTTTGCCCGGTTGTATCTCTATGTTGTACTCCACGCAAACGATTCCCGATTGTTTGCTGGTTTTAATGCGGAGGTATTTGATGTTAATTCTGTCAAATTCTGCTTCGAGTGCTTCGAGAGAGTATGTTTCGGGTTGGAAGCGTATTTCGTAATTCTTCATCTGGTGCAGCGAGTCAAAGGTACTTTCAAATTTGAACAGTGCCAGCAACACCAGCATGACCAGTACTACTACCATGGCTGCCAGCGCATAAAACTGCAAGCCGATGCACATGCCGATAGCAGCTGCCATCCAGATAATTGCCGCTGAGGTGATACCTTTGACATTGGCTCCCTCTTTGAATACCACACCGGCGCCGATAAAGCCGATGCCGGTCACTATGTTGGATGCAATGCGGTCGCCGCCCCACGAGTTGGAGAGAATTGTAAACAGGCACGAACTGACCGTAATCAGAATCATGGTACGGAATCCGGCCGGTTTGTTATGGTATTCCCGTTCCAGTCCCAGTGTGGCGCCTGCTGCAAAGGCTGCCAGTATCTGCACATAAGGTACGTAATCGAGTTGCATAAGCCACGGGATTAGATGTGATTTGCAAAAGTACGAATAGTTGGCGTTTTTTCATCAAAAAGAGGCAAAATAGAATGGTTTCATTCCTTATGGTTTTGTTTGCATCCGGGATAATAGCGCGGTTTCTTGATTTTTTATTTTTTGACCTCCCAACCCTCCAAAGGAGGGCTGTAACACTGTAATATAAATAAAGTTTCCTCATTTTAAAACCAAATTCCTCCCCTTGGGGGAGGTTAGGAGGGGTCAGTAAATAAAAATGAGGAGAAAATATTGTACCAAAGAAAAGTCAAGATGACTTCAGCGTGTTTGATTGTACGAAGATAAAAAATAACGTTATTTAACTTTGCGGTAAGGATAATGTTCGTAATTTTGCGAACAACGAACAAGTAAAACTATTTATACTATGAACTGCTGCGAAAAACAAGAATACACAATAGATAATGAGCAACTTGCACGCTTTGCCAAAGCGATGGGGCATCCGTCACGAATTGCCATTCTTAGCTTCTTGGCTAACCTGGATAGCTGTTATTTTGGCGATATCCACAACGAATTGCCGATAGCCAAAGCTACCGTCTCACAACATCTGAAAGAGTTGAAAGATGCCGGACTCATTACCGGAACTATTGAAGCGCCCAAAGTGAAATATTGCATCCATCGGGAGAACTGGGCAAAGGCTCAGGCTTATTTCAATACATTCTTTGCTTCATTAAAAGAAAAAGATCTTTGTTGCGAATAACATTAAATATTAAAGCTAGTGAAAATTCAAGTATTGGGTACGGGATGTGCCAAATGTAAATCGCTTGAAAAGGCGGTGCGCGATGTGGTGGCTCAAAACAACATCGACGCAGAAGTGACCAAAGTGGAAGATATCATGGAAATCATGAAATTCAACGTGATGACAACTCCTGCGCTGGTTGTCGACGGAAAAGTAGTAGTAAAAGGGCGGGTACCATCCAGCGGTGAACTGAAGCAGTTATTAACCAACAAAATTTTTCTGATATGAAACGAACAATCTTATTCTCGTTGATTTTGCTTTTGACAGCCTCTTTTGCCGAAAGTCAAACAGCAAAAAAGGGAGCAGTAACTCCGGTTGCAACAGTGAAGCAGGCTAAAGTCGAGGTATATTATTTTCACTTTACCCGTCGCTGTGTTACTTGCCGGGCTGTCGAAACCGAATCGCAGAAGGCCGTTGCAGCACTTTATCCGGCACAATCGAAGCAGGGAATCATCACCTTCAAATCATTGAATCTGGATGATAAAAGCAGTAAGGCAATGGCAACGCGCTGTAAAGCCGAAGGGCAGGCATTGCTCGTTATTAGTGGCAACAAGCGCTTCGATCTGACCGATCAGGGCTTTATGTATGCCCGATCCAATCCGGCTAAATTGACAGCAGAGCTCAAAAAAATCATCGATCCGCTGATTCGTTAAATACCCTATGGAATTTCTTCAAAGTATTCTCGATAACTCTCAGTACGCTTTTTTGACGGCGTTTGTATTGGGGTTGATGACCGCCATCAGTCCCTGCCCGCTGGCAACCAACATCACGGCCATCGGATTTATCAGCCGCGATCTTACCGACCGCCGGAGAGTATTTTACAACGGATTGGTCTACACCCTCGGACGGGCAATCAGTTATGTCGGTCTGGCGCTAATCATCTACTTCGGAGCCAGCAAAATGAACGTTTCGCTCTTTTTTCAGGGGTGGGGCGAAAAGGTACTCGGTCCTCTGCTGATCGTTATCGGATTGGTGATGCTTGGGGTAATTCCGGTTAAATTTCCGGGCTTGCACAAACTGACCGACAAAATCGGTGAAGGTAAAAACGGAACTGTCTGGAGTTCGCTTCTGTTGGGAGTGGTATTTGCGCTGGCCTTTTGCCCTTACAGCGGAGTGCTTTATTTCGCAATGCTCATCCCTATGACCGTTTCGAGTACCGGAGGCCTCTATCTTCCGGTTGTTTTTGCCATAGCCACCGGGCTGCCGGTAATCCTGTTTGCCTGGCTGCTCGCATTCGCGGTGAGTAATGTGGGTGCTGTGTACAACAAGATAAAGATCTTCGAGTTATGGTTTCGGAGAGTCGTGTCGGTAGTGTTTATTGCAGTGGGAATTTACTATCTGCTCATTTTGTATGTTCTAAACAATGGTTCGTTATAAAATGTGTTTCTCACGCAAAGACGCAAAGCCACAAAGAAAAGCTGAAAGATTTTCTTTGTAGCGTCTTAAGTCATGATATATGTGATGCAATCAATTATGAGCATTTTGCGTCTTAGCGACTTTGCGAGAGAAAATAAGCCGCAGAAAAAACGACAAATCGTTTTTTGCCCCTATCAAATTGAATTACTACAATATAATCACTTTTGTAACGAAGGGTTAATTAAATAATACAGGTTGAAGTTGTATGAAGTGGAACAAACAAATCACATGGACACTGTTGGCGTTGCCGGTCTGGTATCTTCTCTATGTCAATTTACAGCCCTTGACTGACTGGATTGTGGGGATCTTACCCGGTATGTCGAACGGAGCTCCGCTGACCGAAGCGATCCGGTTCTTTATCTTTGAGTTTCCCAAGGTGTTGCTACTGCTGGTGCTTATTATCTTTTTCGTGGGTATTGTGCGCAGTTTCTTTACACCCGAACGTACCCGCAAAGCGCTGGAAGGCAAGAATACCTTTACCGGCAATGTGATGGCTGCGCTTTTGGGTATTGTTACCCCTTTTTGCTCCTGCTCGGCTATTCCGTTGTTTTTGGGTTTTGTTGAGTCGGGAGTGCCGCTTGGCATTACCTTCTCTTTCCTGATTGCAGCGCCTATGATCAATGAAGTGGCTGTTGTGTTGCTTTATGGAATGTTTGGCTGGAAAACGGTGTTGATCTACATCTCAACCGGTCTTACGATTGCTATTCTGGCCGGATGGATTATCGGCCGGCTTCACCTGGAAAAATGGGTGGAAGAGTGGGTATATGCCGCCCGTTTTGAAAAAGAAGAGAGCGAAGAGGAGAAGATTACTTTTCAGCAGCGCATCGGAATGGGATTGACCGCCGTCAAGGAGATTGTGAGCAAAGTGTGGCTCTATGTGGCGCTGGGTATTGCTGTCGGTGCCGGAGTGCACGGATATGTGCCGGCCGAATTTATGGCATCGTTGATGGGAAAAGATGTTTGGTATGCAGTTCCCCTGTCGGTATTAATCGGCGTGCCGCTCTATTCGAATGCGGCGGGTATCGTGCCCATTGTTTCCGTGCTGATTGAAAAAGGAGCCGCGTTGGGCACAGCACTGGCCTTTATGATGTCGGTTATTGCCTTGTCGTTGCCCGAGATGATTATCTTGAAAAAGGTTTTGAAACTGCCGTTGATCTTCGTCTTTGTTGGAATCGTGGCTTTGGGTATCATCATCGTAGGTTTTATATTCAATACAATAATGTAAAAAGCAGAATATATGGAATCATTGAAAACAGTAGGATTTATTGGTGGTGGTCGCATTACCCGAATTCTTTTGCAAGGATTCAAAAATGCAAATGTTACGTTCGACAAAGTTTGGGTGTATGAACCGAACGAAGCGGTGGTGACTAACCTGAAAACGCTTCATCCGCACATAGAGGCCTCAACCCTTGACGCTCAATATGCCGCTTCGGCAGATGTGGTGTTTGTTGCATTGCATCCTCCCGTGTTGACGGAAAGTTTGCGAAATATGGCCAGTCTCATTTCTCCCAACGCATTGGTGGTTTCGCTGGCGCCTAAAATTACAATCGCTACTCTCCGGACTATTTTGCCACAGAATGCCAATATTGCGCGGATGAATCCGAATGCCGGAACATGGGTCAACCACGGTTACAATCCGGTCTGTTTTGCGGCTGGAACTGACGAGAAGATATCGACTGAATTCCTTCGGTTGTTTGGAAAATTGGGCAAGGTGCCGGTTGTGGACGAACATAAGATTGAGGCGTATGCAGTAATCAGTGCGATGGGACATACCTATTTCTGGTTTCAGCTGCAGCAAATGAAAGAGCTGGCGCTTTCGTTCGGTCTGTCGGAACAGGACGCGAAAGAGACCATTTCTGCAATGTTGTGGGGCACCACCGAAACGCTGTTCAATTCGGGACTGAAATTTGAAGCGGTGACAGATCTGGTTCCGGTAAAACCGATGGCTGACCACGAAAATGCAATTAAAGAGATTTACCAGACCTGCCTGAATGGCATTTTTCAAAAAATAAAACCTCAATAATACACAGATAGTATGAAAGTACTTATTTTATGTACGGGAAATAGTTGCCGTAGCCAGATGGCGCACGGTTGGTTACAATCGTTCGATGCGACCCTGACCGTTTGCTCCGCAGGAACGCAGGCGAGTGGTAAACTCAACGAGAAAGCGGTTGCCGTGATGCGCGAAGCGGGCATCGATATCAGTCATCACACTTCCGATCCGGTGGAGAAGTACCTTAGCGAAGAGTGGGACTACGTGATTACCGTTTGCGGAGGAGCTAACGAGGCGTGTCCCGCTTTCTTCGGCAAGGTGAAACATCGTTTGCATATCGGGTTCGACGATCCGAGCCATGCTGTGGGTAGCGACGATTTTATATGGAGTGAATTCCGTCGTGTACGCGACGAAATCAAAGAGGATTTTTATCAGTTTTACATAGAGAATATCAAAGGGAGATGAGTATAGCAGCTTCTGTCAATTTGAATGAGCTCGAACTGCTTACTGCCCGCATTCCACGTGTGTCCGCACAGTTGACTCTCAACGATAAGCTGGGAGCGTTAAAAGTGCGCTTTGGCATTGGGCGCGACGATTACAAAGTAACTCCGGGGCTTTACAAGATCGGGAATCCCGACAGCCAATCGGATGTGCTGCTTTCTGCCAACTACAAGCTTAGCTTCGATATGTTGCGTAAAGAGCTTGATGGTATGAATCTCTGGTTGCTGGTGGTCGACACGAAGGGAGTGAATGTGTGGTGTGCGGCCGGGAAAGGTAATTTTGGTACCGACGTAGTTGTACGCGGTATAAAAAAGACATCGTTGGAGAGCGTGGTGACGCATCGCCGCATTATTGCGCCGCAACTGTCGGCCAGTGGAGTGGCGGCACACAAAGTAAAGGAGCTATCCGGTTTCAAAATATCCTTCGGACCGGTATTGGCCAAAGACATCCAGTCGTTTATCGATGCTGGATACAAGGCGACTGCCGCAATGCGACGGGTACGCTTTCCCTTCAAAGAGCGTGCCAAGCTGATTCCGGTCGATTTTATGTATGGAAAGTACAAACTGCTGGCCATTTTGGGGGCTCTGTTCGTCATCGCAGGCCTCGATCGTAGCGGCTTTTTGTTCGGCAAAATGGGAAGCGAATCGGCCTTTCCGTTAATTGCAATCTTTAGTGGATATGTTGCAGGCATCGTACTCACGCCGCTCTTTTTGCCATGGGTGCCTTTTCGTCCGTTTGCCCTGAAGGGCGCTTTCTGGGGCCTGCTCTCCTCCTTGTTGTGTATCGTGTTGCTCCATCCCGCACTGCCCGAAGCCATTGCTGTCGGACTCATTAGCCTGAGCGTCTCTTCCTTTATGGCGATGAATTTCACCGGATCATCTACCTTTACCTCACTATCGGGGGTGCAGAAGGAGATGAAATGGGCTATCCCCATGCAGATCGGGGCTCTTGCGTCGGGTGTTATTCTGTTTGTTCTTTCAAAACTATTTTAAAATGAAGAGGTTACAATATTTGAAGAACGTGGTTACGCTGAAACTGAACCCCGACGTATGTACAGGATGTGGTATGTGCACGGTGGTGTGTCCTCACGCAGTCTTTGAGATGGTAAACGGCAAAGCCCGCATCGTCGATATCGACGATTGCATGGAGTGCGGAGCCTGTTCCAACAATTGCCGTTTCGGTGCTGTCAGTGTCAAGGCCGGGGTAGGGTGTGCCGCGGGAATCCTGAATGGAATATTGAGAGGCACCGAGCCGTCGTGCGACTGTTCTACCGGAACGAAGGCTTGTTGTTGAAAATAAAAACAATTATGGAAAATAGACAATGTTGAGCTTTTGTGAAATTATAAACATCAGACCTCTCCCCAACCCCTCTCCCAGAGAGAGGGGCTTGTCCATTGCAAAATGAGATGTTTTTGATATTGTTAGAGTAATGTTCCTCCTCTCTTTGGGAGAGGAGGTTAGGAGGAGAGGTCATAACTGAAAATAAAAACGATTATGGAACCATTAAAAATAAGGGAGGCGACAACAGAAGATTTGTCGCAAATTAAAGCTCTGCTGGAGGCGAGTCAATTACCGGGCAGCGATATCGATCCGGACAGACAATTTTTTCTGGTTGCGCTCCACAATCAGACCGTTATCGGAACGATTGCGCTCGAAGTGTACGGCAATAGCGCTTTGCTGCGCTCTTTCGCTGTCGATACACATTTCCGGAGTCAGCAAATAGGTGCGCGTCTTTATCGGAAGGCTGTTGCGCAATCCAAACAAAAGGGAATCGGTGATCTTTTTCTGCTGACCACCACTGCCGATCGGTATTTCGACCGGTTGGGCTGGCAACGTATCGGGCGCGATGAGGTGCCCGAAGCAATTGGTGCTACCACCGAATTTGCCTCTCTGTGTCCGGTATCTTCTATTGTAATGAAATTTGATATATGAATATACGAAGTGCTTTTGAACTAAATTTTGTAATATTACAAACTTCAGATTAGTCTCCCCTTGTGATCAAGGGGAGTCCCCGGTAGGGGGTGGGGTTAGATAATACTATAACGTTTAATCACTAAGTGTCCTATAGATTAGTAGTTTGAATAAAATGAAATGAACATGTTGCTTCTCAATACCTGTGTAAATGAACATAATTGTCAGCAACATGGAATTCCATTTGTCCTTTAAAATCAAAATTATACACAAATGAATACGCGACTGAAATTTCTCGACCGTTACCTGACGCTCTGGATATTCCTGGCTATGTTTATCGGAGTCTTCTCCGGCTGGTATTTCCCCGGAGTGGCTGCATTCTGGAACTCCTTTTCGTCGGGCACCACCAATCTGCCCATCGCCATCGGTTTGATAGTGATGATGTATCCGCCCCTTGCGAAAGTGAAGTACGAAGAGTTGGGCGATGTGTTCAAAAACAAAAAAATTCTGGGGCTGTCGCTGGTGCAGAACTGGGTTGTCGGTCCGGTACTGATGTTTTTGCTGGCCATTATTTTTCTCCGGTTCAACATCAGTTATATGTACGGACTGATACTGATCGGGCTGGCACGTTGCATTGCCATGGTCATTGTGTGGAACGATCTGGCAAAGGGCGACCGGCAATATGCGGCCGGACTGGTGGCTTTCAATTCGCTCTTTCAGGTGTTGCTCTTTTCGGTCTATGCCTACCTGTTTATTGCCATTTTGCCCGGTTGGTTCGGACTGCCGGTGAACGAAACGGTGGCGCAAATTACAATGGGTTCCATCGCCAAAAGCGTCTTTATCTACCTTGGAATACCCATGATTGCCGGTTTTCTGACACGGTTTATTCTTACCCGCATTAAAGGTAATCAGTGGTACGATACCCGTTTTGTTCCGAAAATATCGCCGCTGACGCTCATTGCACTGCTGTTTACCATCGTGGTGATGTTCTCACTCAAGGGAGAATATATCGTAAAAATTCCGCTGGATGTCGTGCGTATTGCCATACCGCTGGTTATCTATTTTGTGGTGATGTTCCTCTTTTCGTTCGTCATGAGCAAAAGGGTGGGGGCTACTTACGAACAGTCGGTTACCCTTTCGTTTACCGCCGCGAGCAATAACTTTGAGTTGGCCATCGCCGTAGCCATTGCTATTTTCGGTATCAATTCCGGTGAAGCTTTTACTGCCGTAATCGGCCCGCTGGTTGAGGTGCCGGTAATGATAGCGCTGGTGAACGTTGCTTTTTGGTTCCGTAAAAAATTTTGATACTAGACCTTAAAGGTTTCAAAAACATTTAAGGTCTGATATATTCCCTGTTCGATAAATTTATAGAAAATGAAATTGATTACTATCCAACCTCTTACTGCCGCACATTGGCCCGATGCGGCGCGTATCTACGAAGCCGGTATTGCCACCGGTAACGCTACGTTTCAAACCGAAGCTCCGTTGTGGGAAGCATGGAACAAGGCGCATCGTCCGGATTGTCGTTTGGTGGCGCTTTGCGAAGGAGAAGTGGCCGGATGGGCTGCCCTTTCGCCCGTATCGGGGCGGCCGGTGTATGCCGGAGTGGCAGAGGTAAGCATCTATGTCGATCCCGCTTTCCGGGGACAAGGTGTGGGCGACGGTTTAATGAAAGCGCTTATCGAAGAGTCTGAAAGGGAGGGAGTCTGGACACTTCAATCGGGGGTATTTCCCGAAAATGCAGCCAGTATGCGGTTGCACCAAAAGCACGGCTTTCGTACTATCGGTCTCAAAGAGAAGATTGGCAAAATGCACTCCGTATGGCGCGATGTGGCTATGCTGGAACGGCGCAGCCGTGTGGCGGGGATCGATTGATGTTGCTTGCCCCGACAGGAACGCTTCTGCCGGGACTCCTTCTGCTCTGTGGCTTTTGCTTGAATAGCAACGGCCATCCATTCATCCTGTTTTATATCGCTTGATTAGTCAGCATGTTCATGCCAATTGAATAGCCGCAGAAGCCGACAAAAATCAAGACAACCTGTTATTTCCGTAGCTGGACGTAATCGACCAGATGGTTGGCGCTTTTGTGCAGAATAAGGTTTGCACGGGAGCGGGTGGGGAGAATGTGTTCCCGGAGATTTACCAGGTTGATTTCCCTCCATGCCGTGCGTGCAATTTTTATCGCTTCGTCGACCGACAGCTTTGAATAGTGCACAAAGTAAGATTCGGGATCGGTAAAGGCCGTTTCGCGCAGCTTCAGAAACCGGGATATAAACCACTCTTCCAGCAGTGCTTCATCGGCATCCACATAGATAGAAAAATCCACAAAGTCGGAGACAAACGCGTGTGACTGATTCGGGTGCGGAGCGTCGAGATTGCTTTGCAGTACATTCAACCCTTCCAGAATCAAAATATCGGGGCGGTCTACCTCATGAAATTCGTCGGGCACCACATCGTATATCTTGTGCGAGTATTTAGGTGTTAGCAGGTGCGATTTGCCCGATTTCACATCCATCACAAACTGTAGCAGTCGACGTGTGTCGTACGATTGCGGAAACCCTTTTTTCAGCGTCAGTCCTTTCTCTTCGAGCACCGCATTGGGATATAAAAAGCCGTCGGTGGTTACCAACACCACTTTCAGATTCTCTTTCCAATGACTCAGTAAAGCCTGCAATACGCGCGAACTGGTTGTCTTTCCTACCGAAACGCTGCCGCCCACGCTGATAATAAAAGGGATATGTTGTTCCTGCTGGTTGAGGAATTGCATCAGGGCCGATTGCCTGTTGAGGCGGGCGTTGAGGTGGTAATTGAGCAGACGGGCAAGCGGCATATAGATATCCCGCACCTCATCAATCGACAATTCGTCGTTAATGCCACGCAGTTTTTGTACCTCCTCTGCCGTGAGAGACATCGGCTGCATATTGCGAAGCGAAGCCCATCGATCCCGGTCGAAGTGCATGTAAAGATTTTCCGAATATCCGATCATCTGTTGGTTGTTGAATCTTCTTCAAAAAACGCGCTTAACTCAAATAGAGTGCAAAGATATGCGTTTTAGCGGTAACCGAACCCATGTTCAGTCGAAGAAAGATTCTAAATGTAAAATCGGTGGGATGGAATCGCAGATCGCTGGTGCGAATGTTGCCGTCTGCTTTAGCTGACGGTAAATAAATAGCTGTCTTTTTGGGGCTTTAGCCCAACAACCCCTATTTGGCGCAAGTTTAGCGATAGCGTAACTTGTGTCCCAAACCAAAGTGGTTTGTAACCACAATCAACAGTTAGTGACGCTAATCAGTTACAAACTGATTCTATTTTGCGTCCAAGCTACACTTCGTTAAGCTTGAACGAGAATCTGCTTCTTTTCATTCTTGCGCTAAAAGGGGTTCGACTTCTTACTCTCACAGCCTATTTCATTTGCAATATCTTCCAGTAATTCAATTTTAGCATAGCAATTTGAATAAAAGTCATCAACTTGTTTTTTTGTTATTTTTTCGTATTTATAGTCTTCGTCTTGAAGATATCCAATCTGAATTTCTTCCAGATCTCCTTTATTTGTTTTGGCAAGATTGATACCTTTTTCTTTTAATGATTCAATATAGACCTCTGACGAATCTAATACTGAATGAGCAAGATTATTTCTAAACTCGATTAATTCACCAATTTCTTTTAGGTCTTTTTGGTATTTCTTCCAGACTTTAATGTGTTTTATCTTCAGTATTTTTTTCAATAAGTTGAACTTTGAACTCAATTGCATTCTGTCAAACACAAATGAATTTATTGTTATTTCCTTTTCTTCGTCATTCGTAAAATACTTAGAAAGTATTTGTGCTAATAACATTTCAAGTATTATAGTTATATCAATAACTTTCCCACGATATTTTGCTGATTGGGAAAATAGAAAATTCACCGTTGTCAGATATATGAATTGTTCTTTTTCTTCTTTTGACAGGTGAGCTATTCCCATTACATCTTTCATATTCCCTTTAGCGATTCCAGAGATTATTTTTTGTAATTTTCTTTCCGTTTCTTTGTCTATGTGCATCTGTCTATATTGATGGTTTTTCTTTTTTTAAGGTTACCCCGGCTGCCGCACGAGTCCTCTCGTGTGTCTGTACCTTGCCCTGCTGTGTTTTGCCGCTCAGTTGTTACTGTTTCATTCTTATTCCACCATATGGCTTGACCACACGATACGCTTCGCTAATCGTGCGGTAGCAGGGACTTTATCCCAATAATCATGTTGCCCCATTGGAATCGCAGAGCCGCTGAAATGGGTTGTGGAATTTATTTTTAATTTAGGTTATAATCTTGTTCCTCTTCAATCACTTTCTGAACTTCGTCAGCATAAATTAATAGAGTTATTTGAGAATCCTTATGATGCTCAATCCACGGATAATTTAAAGGTCGGTAAAAGTCTGTCGGAAAAGGAAATTCCTTCAAAACTTTGTAAAGTTGAGTTCCAATGTCAACTCCTTCGTAAAATATCGAAGGAACTTTACGAAACATGCTATCAATTGCCTTACGAAACTCTTTTCTTTCAATTCTTGTATTTTTATTTGATCGAAAATAAATCAAGTCAATTATGTCTTTGTTTACTAATTGGTTAGATAAGTTATCATCAAAAGGAAATGGGTGATCAACCGATATAGCATAGTCAAGTTTATAAATGGAAGCAAGATGTTTTAATAACTCCAAAATATTGAATCGATATGAATTTACATTTTCTTGTCGATAATAGTCAACAAAAACATTTAGTTGCCAACGTTTTATTCGATTTGATTTCTTATTCATCTTTGTCAATCTTTTTTCATTTCTAATATTGCCTCTAACGTAGGAAGCTACACGCCGGGGCGGATTGCGGGCGATTTCCTGTCAAGCCGAAAAATAGCCCGAGCGGAAAGATGCCCACCGAAAACCACCGCTGCCGGACTTGCCGGGCAGCTGATGTTACCAGTAGTGCTTTTATGTCAATATACTTTCTAATTCTCCTTTCCATTTTACAAAACCGTGTACAATGTCAGAGTAGTCGTGATAAATTCTTTTAAAAGGGTCCTCTGTTGAACTTATGTAAGCAGACTTACCTTGAACTTTTATTTCGTTGATAATATATTCGATTTTTTTTAATGTCATTTTTAGAACATTAATATCCTTTGTTATGTGCCACACATAGGTTGCTTCTTCTGTGTCAAGTGTCTCCCAAACAATATGATAATTTCTAACACCTTGAATTAAAAATATAAATGAAAAAGGTTTGTGCACAAACCTAAGTTTCATTATTTCATGTGAATGTTTGCTAGAAAGAAATTTTAAATGCTTATAGTGTTTAGTGTTTGAAATTGTAAGCAAATCTTCAAATAGTTCCTTGTCATTAGTGTAAAAGGTGTTGGACTTAATTTTGTCGTCTGCAAATGTGTCAAAATACTCGTCCATAGTAAACAGGCTCTTATTAATTTCAACATTGATTTTTTTCTTGATCGTAGATTTAACAAACTCAAATTTTACATTGTCAATAAGTTGCTTATCAATCTTATCAATTTCTGGTGATTTAGCTTCGATTGAAGTTACTTCATTGTCTGTAATTTCAATATTAACTGTAACTTCTATCTTTTTTGTTTTGAGGACGTTTGCAAAATAATTTTTTACTGCATCAAACTCTTCTCGTATATCATCGTTTGGTATTGTAAGTTCTAATGTTGTTTTATGTTCTGTGAATTTTCTATCAAAAGAAACGCCACCAAGTTTGAAACGGACATTTTTAAGTGGTACAAAAAATGTTTCTTTGATTGTCACCTTGTGCGTTTGTCTTATATATTCTGTTTTCTGGATTGGCATTCTGTCAACAGGAGTATATTTAATTTGTCTGACTACATCCGATTTCCCAGCCAAGGTTTTCAAAAGACCACCTGTGTCAATGCTACTGAATGTAACGGTTTTAAGGTCGTTTAGTTTGTCTGAAAGTAGTTCTTGATTATTCCCAAATATCGTTTCACCAACTTGATAAGAAGTAATCTTACAAAATATTTTCTTTTCGGTTTCTATGTAATTTAAAACCCTAATCGTCCAATAAGCAGGCTCTTTAAATGTTTTTGCAATGTCAGGCAACCCAAGCTGTTTGAACGTCAATGGTCTGTTTGGTGTCAAGTATGCTTTGTCTTGCCTAAATAATATTTTTAATTCTTGTCCTATCATATATGATTGGTCGTCTTAGCATTATTGGTAATATCTGTTTATGTGCGATAATGTCGCATATATTCAATCAGTTCATTTACGTAAGCATCCAATCTGCCCGTCCCGTCAAATTGATACGGACTTCTTCATAAAAGCTCACCTTTCTGCACCAATCTGCCTGGCCTAACCCGCCTATATGCTGTCTTTTGGCACTAAATATTTACGATCCAAAGCTACAAAATTATTTTTGTAAAACAAGATTTAGCTTAATTAGTGTGTTGGCTTTTTTTTTGTTCCGGCATAACTGCGATTTCGCCGGGTGGCACTGTCGTTGTTCCCGGTAAACTGGCTTACCGGTTGGAGCAGCAAACACAAGAAGCAGTAGAAAATGGTTGCGTCCATTCCGTACTGCTTCATGTTATAATTACCACCTCTTCCGGTAGAGGGCCGTAGTCTCTATGCGGAAGAGGGCATGTAGCGGCTTGCCCCACGATGCAGGCAGGCCGCTGAGTTGCCGGGCTTTTAGCCCGCGATGGTTGCCCCGAAGAGGGTGCTCCAGGGGCCGCGTTCGCCGCGGGTATTCACCCAGCGGAGGCGGTAATGCGCCTTTTTACCGGCATCGCTCTCGCCGAACGAAACGATGTGCGGCGATGCGGTGCTGGTGGCCAGATAGGTGAGCTCGTTCACCGTGGCGGGAGCTTCGCCTATCTTCATCCATATTTCGCAGCCATGCACGCCGGTCGGTTTGGCGCGGCTGGTGGGCGTTGCCTCGTCGGAAAAGTTAACGGTGTGTTGCAACAGTACCGAAAAATCTACCCGTCCTACGGGACTGCTGGCTGGTACCGGCGAAGCGGTACGGCTTTCGCTGCGTACGGTGATACCCAGTCGGGTACGGTCGGCATCGCTCACCTTGCCGTTATTGGCCAAAAACTCGGCCACAAAGTTGCGGAGAGCCGGTTCGTAAACACCACGGGCATCGCCCTTGGCTTGCACTTCGGCACTGGTGCGGTTCTGCTTGTTGCTGGCCGCCAGAAATGCCGATTCCCACTTTGTTTTCAGTACCTTAACCGGAGCAAGGTCCGGCTCTGTAAGTCCCCACGGAATCATGTTTGCTTCCGACTCCGTTACTAAATTGTTTTGCCAGAGATTGAACTCCGGGTCGCTACGCGGAATAAAATCGGTTGTACTCATAAATCAATAGAATTAAAAATTAATATTCACATCGTCTTTTGCCTCTCTCTCCTGCGCCCGCTTTTCCGGTGCAACGTTACGGCCATGACGCGCATCCCGGCTCTTGCAGATATACAAGGGAATAAAAACAAAATAAAATGTTTATTATCAGGTTTATATATTATTGTTCGTGATCCAATCGGGGAATCTCCTTACCGTTCCGGGTTTTTCTACAGAACTTCCGTATTTAAATACGAAACTCTTGTATTGAAGCCCCGGTCTCCGGTATTTAAATACGAATGTTTCGGGCTTCAGCCCAAAAGTTTGGTAGAACAATACGGAACTCTCGTATAAAAGCCCGGATGAATGGTATTAAATACGACCGACCTGTTGAGCATCCCGAGAGTGCGGTATTTAAATACGGACAACCTGTAGAGCATCCCGGAAGTGTGGTATTTAAATACGGAAGTATCGGGCTAAAGCCCTAAAGTCCGGTTGGAGATCAAAAATTCAATAATAAGCAACACGAAACGGAAAGGATAAATGATTAAGGAGTTGTAGTGGCTTTTCAGCCTTTGGTTCGTGCTTGCAGCTATAGAAAGATTTTGGTTGGGAGCAATAGAAAGAGACCGATTGTGTCGGTTGCCTTCCGTAAAGAGAAGGTCGGCACATGCGATTTGTTTAAATTGCCACTACAAATATAAACGAAAATTTCACAAATCCAAATTATTTGTCAAATAAATTGTGTGAATTAATGATTTTATCGGGTCGGGAAACGGAGCGTTTTGCGGACACTTCCCTTTTTTTCCGATAGCTATCGGGAGGAAGTACCCGAACCAACTATCAACGACCGAAGGGAGTGAAACGGAGAAGCGGTTTGAGGGTGTAGGGCCTGTCGGAAAAATCCCTATTGCCGTCTGCTTTTGTTGATGGGGAATAAATAGCTGCTTTTTAACGACTTTCGTCAACAGCCATTTGGTCAAAGCCGGGTATGGGGTAGTGGCTTTTGCCCTTAAAGAAAATTTGTAAGTTTAGAAGTGAATTCACTTGTAAATTTACATTAGGAGGAGTCATAATTTGTTGTAAATATTTTTCGGAACAAATCAACCGGCTGAAACTGAACTGAATATTCGGAAACCGACAGATGCTAATCGATATACCCGATCTCTATCTGCTCTTCGCGGAGCAAGGCCAACGATTTGGAGCAGATGTTGTGGTTACAAAGAAGCGTAAGTCCCAGAGTGGGATTTACGCTTCTTATCTGCCGAGCAATCTCGACGATCTTTTCGGCATCCTTGCGGATAATACGGCTTTTAATTACTTTGCGGATTCCCAGGTGGTTGTCGCCGAGCACTTCCAATTGCACGCGCGCCGGTAGTCCGTAATGGGTAGGATCGGTAATCATCTCAATTTTTCAGTACCAGCAATCCGTTATTGGTTCCAAACCATTTGTTGTTATTTTTGTCGATGGCAATGGCATTGACAGCGTCAATAGGCGTTTGATTTACCAGACTGTAACTATTCCATTGTGAGTTGCTAACGGATGAAATGCCCCAGCCGTTGTAGCCGACCCATATTTTCCCCAGCCGATCGGTTTTGATAGACAAGAGTGGAGACCCAGCTTTCAATCCTTCCGTTTCGTTGCTATAGGAGGTCCAGCTTGAACCGTCGAATTTGGATAAGCCTCCAAAAGTGGCAAGCCAGGTGTTCCCCTGATTGTCGAAGGCAATCGACATCACTCCGTTGCCGGCAATCCCTTTGGTTTTGTCGCCGGTGTAACTGTATGTTGTCCATGTTGTACCGTCATATTTTGAAGCGCCACCGTTGGTTCCGAACCATTTGTTTCCCTGTTTATCCACGGCGATGCAATAGATCCGGTCGTCGGCCAACCCGTTTTTGGTGGTGTAGTTTGTCCAGTTGGTTCCGTCGAAGAGCGACACACCGTTGTTGTCGGTGCCAATCCATTTGTTGCCTTTGGCATCGATGGTGATGCACCGGATGTTGTTGCTGGCAACACTGTTCGGATTGTTGGGGTCGTGCGTGTAGTAAGTCCATGTCGTATTGCTTACTTTGGTAACGCCTCCTCCGTAGGTGCCGAACCATTTATCGCCGTTAGCATCGATAGCTATGGCCGTAACCTGACTATTTGTATAGAAACTGTTGTAGAGGCTCCATGTTACCCCGTTGAATTTGGCAGCTCCCTTGTCGGTTCCTACCCATACGTTCGCCGATGAATCGACGGCTACCGAATAGATGCGATTCGTTGGCATCCCGTCGGCGGTGGTGTATACCGTCCACCTATCGGCAACTACTTCGTCCATTGTGTTTTTCTGGCACGACATCACAAGCATTGCCAGCAGCGCGATCGTAGTGCTCACTTTCCAGCTCTTTTTCATAGTTGTCGGTTTTATTTGTTAATAATGAAGTCGTCCTAATTGGATATTTGTGGTTTCCATTAACTCCTTTTGATCAGTAGAAATGGAATAGCATACTCGTTTTTTTTCAGACTTTAGCCACAAAGATAGCACAGTTCGTTACAAAGTGTAAAGAAAAGGGAATAAAGTGCTGTTTTTTGTAGAAACAGTATACGATAATTGTTTTTTTGTTGCACTATACGTTGGTTGCAGTTATACTGCTATTTGTCGCTGTTTGTATCGTAGGCAAAGCCAAACCCTTTGGCTTGCCGTTCGTCCTGCAGTTTGCCCCACGCTTCCCAACCTTTTCCGCGCAAAACGGCATTGTCGTGCTCAAGTGTAGGATAACCCCGAAAGAAATCGGCAAAAAGGTCGCAGGGATAACTTTCGCAGAGTGCGCACATCTCCACCTTTTTCTCTTTGGCGCACGGTCTGACTTTGCAGGCCGGATTGCCGCTTCCAGCTTTGCACGAGATACATACCCCTTCCGTCGACATTCCTTTCAGGAACGACCAAAATTTATCGCCATCGGGAAAGAAGGGCATAATCTCTCCAAATCCCAGCTTCTGCATCTCGTTGTACAAAACCTTTGCGGCAGGTTCAACCTTCACTTTTACCGCGCAATTTTCGCAGTAAAGGCCACAATAACACGCTTGTTTTCTATCCATATCTTAAATTTTTCTGTTTGTTTCTTCCGTTGGCACGGGTCATGAGACCCTCGTTAGTGGTGAGAATTTGTTCTGTTAGAATTTCTGTTTCAAAAAGACAGGTATTTCACCACCCTCCGCTATCCTCTTCTTGTTCTTTCAGGCTCAACGGATTGAGCTATTAAATTTCGCTCCAAATCTACACATTTCCGCTTAATAAATTCTCTTTTAGGTTAATTTATTTATGATTATTTGATATGTCACCTAATTGAGTTTTATATCGTCTGAATTGAATATCAGCGTAGCTAAAGGCATTACGTTTAGTATAGTCCGACCTTTCAGGTCGTGTGGGTATAAGCTTTGCTCACGCGCAGGTCACAGACCTGCGGTTATGAAAATGCGGCTTTTCAAGCCATTAGTCAAAATATCCGATAATCATATTTATTTTTTGCCCTCACGGAGTTGCCGGTAGCGAATAATGGCAAACCGGTGTGTTGTCAAATCATCGGTGTAGTGGAAAAAGCATGACAACTTCCCTGTAAAAATGATTATTTTTGTCTGAAATTTTCACATGATGAACAAAATTATCTCATATCCTCTCTCTGCAGTTGCTTACGGACTTTTCTTTTTGATTCTTTGTCTGTTTCATCCGGCGCAGTATCTCTGTCTTAACTTGCTGGGTTACAAGGCGCATAAAAGATGTGTCGATCTGCTCAATCTTTGTCTGTTGCGTGTCTTGTGGGTTACGTTTTCGACGGCAAAAGTGGAGATGAAGGCTGACCTGCCTGAGGATAAACCGCTTATTTTTGTGGCAAATCATCAGGGTTTGTACGACATTATCGGCATCGGCTGGTTTTTGCGTAAGTTCCATCCGAAGTATGTGAGCAAAGTGGAGTTGGGGAAGGGAATCCCCAGTGTTTCCTACAATCTGAACCATGGCGGTTCGGTTTTGATCGATCGCAAAGATCCGAAACAGGCTTTGCCGGCATTGAAAAAGATGGCCGAATATATCGAAACCAATCACCGTTCGACGGTTATCTTTCCCGAAGGCACCCGGTCGAAGAATGGAGAGCCGCGTAGCTTTGCCTCAAATGGGGTGAAAATATTGTGCAAATATGCACCCAATGCGCTGGTGGTGCCCGTCTCGATTAATGATTCGTGGAAAGTATTCCGGTATGGAAATTTTCCGTTGGGAATCGGCAATCGGCTCACTTTTACCGTTCATTCTCCCATCGGCGTGAAGGGCGCAGACTTTCCATCTCTTTTTGAACAGACGGAAAAAGCAGTGGTAGAGGGTATTCGGCTTTGATAATGCGTTGTCTCGCTTAGTATACGTCGGATTGTCTTACTAAATGAAGAATCGGATGAAAAGATACATTTTTCTTGGGTGTTTCTTGCTCGTGGCAGCTCTGCTACCCGCACAGTTAGTCAATCGCTTTACGATCGATCTGACCAAAAGCAAAAAGAACAAACTTTCGGTACGGTGTGACGTGCCGGCGTATCAGAAAGCGGTGCTGGTGTATCAGATTCCGCGGGCGGTTCCCGGTTCCTATTCCATCAAGAACTTCGGCGATTATATCGACAATTTCAAAGCGTACGACCGAAATGGTAAAAAGCTGAAGGTTGACTACAACAAGCAGGATAATACCTTTACCATCCAAAATGCGGCGTCGTTGGCACGCATCGGTTACGATGTGCGTGATACGTGGACCGATACCAACAATCCGAATTATGTCTTCTCTCCCGGTGGTACCTATTTTGAACGCGGCACTCTTTTTTGTCTCAATACGTTTGCTTTGTGCGGCTATTTCGACGGTTTTGACCATACTCCGGGCGAAATTCGTATCACAAAAGAGAGCGACTTGTATTGCGCCACGTCGGCTGATCGTACGGCCTTGAGTCCGACCGAAGATCTGATTCGCGTTCCCGATTACGATGCGCTGCAGGATAATCCGTTGGTTTACATGGCTCCCGATACCGTTTCGCTGTCGGTAAACAATTGCCGGTTTCATATCGCTGTTTTTTCGCGCAATCATAAGATCACCTCCCGGCAAATTCTTTCGTCTATCCGTCCGGTATTGACCAACGTATTTCCCTCCTTCTTTCCGAAGTTTCCGACGAACAATTATACCTTCACCTTTATTTTCCCGGGATGGCAGGATGAAAACCTGACAAAGAACGGTGGTGTGGGGGCAATGGAACACAGGAACAGTTCGGTCTATTTTTATCCGGAGACCGGCAATAGCGCTATTCTGAATTCGTTTCTGACGCATGTAGTGGTACATGAGTTTCTGCATGTGCTTACTCCGCTTTCGTTAAAATCGGAACCGATCTTTCGGTTCAATTACCGCAATCCGGAGGCATCTCAGCATTTGTGGTTGTATGAGGGCGGGATAGAGTACCTTGCGAATCAGTTTCTGTTTCGCGATTCCATCTTCTCCGAAAATGACTATCTGGAGTCGGTGCGTCAGAAGCTGCTTTACAGCGATCGCTACAAACAGATCTCCATGACGGAGTTCGGGCGTAAGATATTTGAGAATAGCGATCAGAGTTATTATGCGAATGTTTACAGTCGGGGAGCCTTAGTCGCCTTTCTGCTCGATGTGCGCATCAACGAACTGACGGAGGGCAAGATGAATCTGCGGGAGCTGCTGTTTCAACTCGATGAGAAATACAAGGGGCGCTTTTTTCAGGACGATACGTTGTTCGACGAGATAGTAAGCCGTACGCATCCCGACATTCGCTCGTTGATAGATAATTACATTGTCGGAACCGAAGAGTTGCCGGTGAAGGCGTACCTGCATAAAATAGGATACAAACTCAGCGCTACCATGCCGGATAGCATTTATACCTTCGGGCGGGTAAGCGTGGAGTACGACAGCCGGACAGTCCGGTGCGTAGTGCGCGATGCAACTCCCAATTACAACGCCTTTAATCTCGATAAGGGAGATTTTATTTTGGCGGTGAACGATACGGTGCTGAACGAAGCAAATTATTATCAGAACCTGAAGCTGATCGGAAACCCCGATTCGGGAAAAGAGGTGAAGGTTCGGTTTTCCCGCAAAGGCAAAACGATGGAAATAGAAAACCCGCCGGTCAAAATAAAGGTTACACAGTTAGATTATATCGAGCCCGAACCCGATCTTACGCCGGAGCAACAGCGTTTACGCAAGCTTGTTTTGGGAAGATAGAAGAGCGATCAGCGATTGAAAAAGCGCTGCAAACCGGCCTGAGCATCCTCCAGCTTGTCTTCCCAGTGTTTTACCGAATTTTCGCCGATCTTGTCCGTGATGTATTTAACCGAGACGAATGGAATCCGGCGGCGTTTACACAGCGCCGCGACGGCAAAATTCTCCATGTCGAAAGCATCGGCTTCGTCGATAACGCGGGTGACAAACGAATCGCCCGTGTTGCAGATGTTATTCGTGTTCCATCCTTCGATAACAGAAACCGACTTGAGCTCTTCTTTGAAATCGAGATGGTAGGCTACCCCGAAATCTTTACATTTCTTCATATCCCTATCGACAAACGTATCGCAAATAACGATTGAGTCTACGTCGTGATCGACCGAACCGGCCGTCCCGATGTTTAGAATCAGATCGGGTCTGTTGCCGGCAATGGCATCGGCGACGGAGAGTACCGCGTTTACTTTGCCTATGCCGGTTTCGCAATAGGTGATGTCGCATCCCGGGAGGAATACCGCTACGCGCTCCTGAGGAATGGCATAAGTGACCAGAATATTCATAATTGTTGAAGCTCTTTTTCGATCAGAAAAGCGTTGTCGGCCTCAAAGCAGACAAACAGTACTTTCTCGATGGTTGAATGTGTGGTAAGAAATTGTTTGACAGTTTGTACTGCGATTTGTGCAGCCAGCTCTTTCGGGAACCGATAGACTCCGGTACTGATATTGGGAAAGGCTACCGTGCGGCAGTCGTTTTCCACAGCCAGCGTCAATGAGTTGCGGTAACAGTCGGCAAGCTTTTGCTCCTCGTTCCGGTTTCCTCCATACCAAACCGGCCCTACTGTGTGGATTACATACTTTGCCGGAAGATTACCGCCGGTGGTAATGACAGCTTCGCCTGCAGGGCACTCTCCCTGCCGGGCAACAATGGCTTTACATGCTTCAAGAATGGCCGGCCCTCCGGCACGATGAATCGCTCCGTCGACTCCGCCACCACCCATCAGCGAGGAGTTGGCGGCGTTGACAATCGCATCTGTTTGTACGCGGGTAATGTCGCCTTGTATTATTTCTATCCGGTCTGGGGAAAAGTGCATATCCAACTGCTATGCTTATTTTGACAACGCTTTTTGAATCGCTTTTTGTACCAATGGTTCCATTATCTGATAGCCTTCGGGGTTCGGATGAACTCCATCGTAGGTCAATGTTGCTTTCAAACCATGGCGTTCATCGACCATTGCACTGAAATAATCGGCGTAGATGATTCTCTTTTTTGTGCAATAATCTTTGATCCACGCATTTAACGCTATAATTTTTTCGGACGGTTGCAACCCTTTTTTCCAGGGATAGTCGTATACCGGTAATACCGAACATAGAACAACTTTAATGTTGTTGGCCAACGCAATTTCAGTCATAGACGCAAGATTGTCCTCTGTCATTTCGATGGTAGAGGGGCCTGTGTTGCCTGCAATATCGTTGGTGCCTCCCAGAATGACCACCACTTTAGGATGCAGTTTAACCACATCGGCACGAAAACGAACCAATATTTGAGGCGTGGTTTGCCCACTGATACCCCTGTTGATGTAAGAGTTGTTGGCGAAAAATTCAGGATGTTTTGTTATCCAACCTTCGGTAATCGAATTACCTAGAAATACAACCCGATTCTCTTTGGCAGATGGAGCGGGCAATGCGGCATTTTCTTTGGCATAGCGCGATAAACCGGCCCAGTCCTGAGCATGGGTTAGGTAACAGGGAAATGCGAGCAGAAAAACAGTTAGGAATAAAAAGTTCTTCATGGGTAAATGAATCTTTTAACGTCCTGTTTTTGCCAGTAATGAATAATCCAGTAAAGTTATTGCCGTCATCGCCTCTACAATGGGTACAGCACGGGGCAGTACGCAGGCATCGTGGCGACCGCGGGCTTTGAGTACGGTTTCGTTTCCCTCCATATCAACTGTGTTTTGCTCCATCAGGATCGTTGCTACCGGTTTGAATACAACCCGGAAATAGATATCCTGACCGTTGGAGATACCTCCCTGAATTCCTCCTGAACGGTTGGTACTTGTGGTAATTTTGCCGTTTTCGTTGAAAAAAACATCGTTGGATTCGGAGCCTCTGAATGGAACACCTTCGAATCCGCTACCGTAATCGAATCCTTTGACGGCATTAATCGAAAGCATGGCGCTACCAAGAGCTGCATGTAGTTTGCCGAACACCGGTTCGCCCAGGCCGACGGGAACATTTTTGGCCACACAGGTGATGATGCCTCCGATCGTATCGCCGTTTTTGCGGACTTCGCGAATCAGTTCCTCCATTTTATCCGAGGTCGCAGGATCGGGACAACGTACGATGCTCTCTTCGGTACGGCTTAAATCGTAGTCGGTATAGTGGCCGGGCAGGGCAATGGATCCGACTTGCGAGGTGAATGCATTGATTTGAATCCCGCTGGAACGTAAAGCCAACTTGGCAACCGCCCCGGCAACTACACGGGCAATGGTTTCGCGCGCGGAGCTTCGTCCACCACCCCGGTGATCGCGAAAGCCGTACTTGGTTTGGTAGGTAAAGTCGGCATGCGAGGGACGGAATGTCTCGCGCAGGTTGTCGTAATCGGATGAATGTTGATTGGTGTTGCGAATGATGAAGCCGATAGGAACCCCGGTTGTTTTACCTTCGAAAATACCGGATAAAAATTCCACTTCGTCGGGCTCCTTGCGGGGAGTCACAATATTCGACTGACCCGGACGGCGGCGGTTCAACTCTTGCTGAATAAATTCCATGTCAATTTCGACTCCGGCGGGGCATCCGTCAATGACTCCGCCAACGGCAACGCCGTGCGATTCGCCGAAAGAGGTCAGCGTGTATATATTTCCGAAAGTATTGGACATAATTGGTAAATATGTTGTTAAATCGTCTGTAGAACGTGGTAAAAAACGAAAGTGAGAAGTGAAACGGTTCCTTTATCGGATTTTTCACCTCTCACTTTGTGTAAGATCGTATTTTGTCAGTGGTTTATTTGCAGTCGCAATCGCCACCACAGCTACAGCTTGAGCCTTCCGATTCTGGATCTTCGCTGCCGCAGCCGCCACCGCAACCGGAACATCCGCCGCTGCAACCGCCACCGGTGAAGGAGGCCATTTCTTGTTCTGTCGCATCACGTACTTCGAGTACCGATCCTTTGAAATGCAGTGTTTCGCCGGCAAGCGGATGGTTGAAATCTACTTTAATGGCTTCGTCACCGATTTCAACTACCTGAGCGTTGATACGTGTGCCGTCAGAATCCATCAAAGGAACTACATTGCCTACGAAAACCATCTTTTCGTCCAATTTGCCGTCTACTTCAAAAATGTTACGGGGCAGATCGACTACATTTTCGTCGTCATATTCGCCGTAGGCATCTTTGCTGTCAATTTTGAAATCGAAATTATCTGAAACTTTAAGCCCGTGTAAATTCTTTTCAAATTCAGCAAGCATCATACCGATACCGAAACAAAAGGTAAGCGGGTTTTGTGCAGTTGCTTGCTCCATTAATTCGGGTTCCTCGTTTTCACCGCCGACATACAAATCGTAGGTAACAGAAACCATTTTGTTGTTTTGAATACTCATATCAATCAGTAATTTGGTTGTTTTGCTAATTCTAATAAAAAACGATGCAAAGATAGCGCATAAAAGGAGAAAATCAATGTGTAACAGGTTTTTTTAGAAAGTGAGAACTAAAGTTGTGAATCGGGGATAGGGTCGGTCATGCGGCCTATAGTCGCGTTACCAATGTGCAATGAACGCCGGGAAGTCGTTCGTTGAATTGATGTGTTGCAAAAAGTATCGTTTTAAGATAAATTTATTGATGATCGTAACTTTTAATGGCATTTTGGTTGAAATTTTCAAGATATTTTCTTTATCTTGCACGATCTATTAATTAACAAAAAAAATCTAATACTTTTTACTCCAATGAACTCATTATCAGAAAAGTCGGGTACCGTGAAATTTTATAGCGGAGAAAATATTCCTCTTGAACTACACAAAGTACGTATCGTACAAAAGCTTTATTTAGTTCCCATCGAACGACGTTTGGAAGCGTTGCGCGAGGGAGGATTCAATACATTTCAGTTGAACACGACCGATGTGTTTCTCGATATGTTGACCGATAGCGGTACAAATGCGATGAGCGACAATCAGTTGTCAGCCATGATGATTGCCGATGATGCGTATGCCGGTTCGCAGAGCTTTATCCGTTTGCAAAAAGCTATTGAAGATGTTCTTGGAAAAAAATACCTGCTCCCGGTGCATCAGGGACGTGCGGCCGAACATATTCTGAGTGTGGCTTATGTGAAAAAGGGAAACCTGGTTCCGATGAACTATCACTTTACCACTGCGTTGGCTCATATCACCGAGTGTGGCGGTCAGATCGCGGAACTGCTTTATCCGGAAGCCTATAAAATAGATTCCGATCACCCGTTCAAGGGAAACATGAATATTGAAGCGCTTGAAGAGTGTATTCAAAAACATGGCAAAGAGAATATACCGTACATTCGGATGGAGGCTTCGACCAACCTGATCGGAGGGCAACCGTTCTCGGTGCAAAATATGCGCGATGTGCGTGCCATTGCCGATAAATACGGTATTCGGCTGGTTTTGGATGCCAGCTTGCTGGGTGAAAATGCCTACCTCGTAAAACAACGTGAAGAGGAATTTAAGGAAAAATCGATGGCCGAAATTCTGTTGACTTTTACCGGAATGGCCGATATTATCTATTTCTCAGCCCGTAAATTAAGCTCTTCTCGCGGTGGCGGTATCTGTACGAATGATCTTTCGATATACAAAGAGATGGAAGCGCTGGTTCCGCTTTTTGAAGGTTTCCTTACTTATGGCGGTATCTCTATTCGAGAAGTGGAAGCTATGGCGGTAGGCTTGTACGAGACTTTGGATGAAACGATGATTTCGCAAAGTCCCTCATACATTAAATATTTGGTGGAAGAGGCTAAAAAACTGGGCATTCCGATGATTACCCCTCCGGGTGTGTTGGGTGCTCATGTGGACGCGATGTCGTTTTGCAGCCATATTCCGCAAACGCAATATCCCGCGGGCTCACTGGCAGCGGCATTCTTCCTTATCTCGGGTGTTCGGGGTATGGAGCGGGGTTCGGTATCGAATCAACGCGATGAAAATGGAAATGAGACCTATGCCGATATGGAGTTGCTCCGGTTGGCAGTTCCCCGTCGTGTGTTTACGCTCTCTCAGATTAAGTATGTGATCGATCGTTTGAAGTGGTTGTATGATAACCGAGAACTGATCGGTGGCTTGAAATTTTATTACGAACCTCCGGTGTTGCGTTTCTTTATGGGAAAACTGGAGCCGACTTCCGATTGGCCACAGAAACTGGTGGCAAAATTCCGTGCCGACTTTGGCGATAGCCTTTGATAATTAACGGATTAAAATTTATAATTATCTAATATCCTGAAATTTTCTCATTCCCGTAGGGCTGGTTGCTCTACGGGATTTTTGTTATTGTCGGTGAAAATGAGTACCATTGTATTTGTAAATGTGACGCGTATTTGTAAATACATCTCATTGTTTATTAATGAACTACAGTGTACTAAGTCTCCTCTTTTTCGCGTAACATTGCCGGATGTGCCCCGATGAGGTGCGTCCGAAAACTATAAAATTGAAATAAAAAGTGATTTTGATATGAATCTTTTGTTGATGATTGGCTCTATGATTGTGGTCGTTGCGCTGATTTTTTATTCTATCGGAGTGATTGCCGAACAACGAAGGCGCTTGGTGACCAATTTTGTCCTGACGTTTATCTCTCTCGGATTGTTTTGCGATCTGACGGGAACTATTTGCATGATTGTCGGAGCTCACAAGATTATTACGGTTCATGGTCTGATCGGCTATTCTGCATTAATCGGAATGTTGGTCGATATTGTGTTGCTTTATCGCTTCAAACGTGGCCGGGTGCAAACGCCACCCCATGCGTTACATCTTTATACGCGGGTTGCATATTTGTGGTGGGTTGTCGCTTTTGTTTCGGGTTGTGTTTTGGCAATGATACGATAAAAAGATGTTCCGAGGTTTACTCGTTTTATTGTTCCTGTGTGCTCTGAATAGCGGCAGTTTTGCACAGCAATCGAACTTCTCTGCTTTGGTGCAGGAGGGCGATATCGTTTTTCAGCATCTCGATGGCGGTGAATTAGGACGTGCCATCGATAAAGTGACGAAGGGTTTTCGGGGTCGCGATTATAACCACTGCGGCATGGTGGTTCGGGTAGGGGATTCGTTGAAGGTGGTCGAGGCCATCGGACGTGATGTACATCTCTCCTCTCTTGCCGATTTCGAAAAGCGTTGCGCACCCGCAGACTTGCTGATAGGACGCTTGTATCCGGGTTATCGCCAGCTGATTGCGGGTGCCGAAAAGTCAGCTCTTTCGCTTCAGGGCATTCCGTATGATGATTATTTTGAGATGGATAACGGGCGGCTGTATTGCAGTGAGTTGGTTTATGAGGCCTTTCGGCAGGCCAACAGGGGGAAGCCTTTTTTTAAGCTTAGACCGATGACCTTCAAAGATCCTGACACCAATCGGTTGTTTCCCTCCTGGGTTGCGTATTATGCCAGGCTTCACTATCCGGTTCCTCAGCATAAACCGGGTATCAATCCGGGATTATTGTCCCAATCTTCCCGGCTTGCCATTATTCAGGTTGCGCCTCTTTCAAATCATTGATATTTTCGGAAAATCTACGTCTATTCCCGGAATATTTTCAGGATTTTCTCCCTTCAGCACTTATTTTGGATAAATTTCGACTGAAAAACCGGAAATTTCAGGATGAAAGACTCTTTCTCCAAATGTCGTTTGGTAGAATAACTTCGTTTTTGCAATCTCCAATTAGCAAATCGATGATAGTCGAAATAGAAAGGTCTGTTGATTATCTTGTAGTTATAAGATATTGCGAAATTGTGCGAAAAAAAGTGTGTCTGCTGTTTTGAAATTAACAAAATTGTTGTACTTTTGCACTGCGAAACGGCGATTTAGCTCAGCCGGTTAGAGCGCATGATTCATAATCATGAGGTCCGGGGTTCAAGTCCCCGAGTCGCTACTAAAGGCGCTTGTTGAATCCCCTCAACAAGCGCCTTTCTGCTTTTTTGTTAACCTCTTCTCTTTCTCCTTTCTGGTACGTGAAAATCACATGTAGATTGTGTGTATGTTTTAACAATTAATTTATTCCTGTATTATGACTACCATTTGTAACATTCCCCCGGCAAAAGACAAGAAACGCGTTGTAATTATCGGCGGTGGTTTTGGCGGTTTGAAAGTAGCTACATCGCTCGATTCGCGCTATTTTCAGATTGTTTTGCTCGACCGGCGTAATTATCACCAGTTTCAGCCTCTGTTTTATCAGGTGGCTACTTCCGGATTGGAACCGAGTACTATTTCGTTCCCTTTCCGGAAAATATTGCAAAAAAAGAAAGATTTGCATTTTCGCTTGTGCACCGCGTTATCTGTCGATACGGAGTTAAACTGTGTGGAGACAACGATCGGACGGGTACGTTACGATTATTTGGTGGTCGCTACCGGATGTGATACCAATTTCTTTGGTAATCAAAAGCTGAAAGATTCGAGCCTGGTACTGAAATCGACTACCGAGGCGATTAATATGCGTAACGAGATTATTTACTCGTTGGAGTGTGCTGCAAGTACGGCCGATGTGGAAGAACGCGAAAAATTACTCAATTTTGTCATTGTGGGTGGTGGAGCAACCGGAGTGGAACTGGCCGGAGCTCTTGCCGAGATGCGTAAATTCGTTTTGCCGAAAGATTATCCCGATTTTAAGGTGCAACGTATGCGTATTTTTCTGGTAGACGGACTGAACCGTTTATTGAGTGCATTTTCCGAAAAAGCATCGAAAGAGGCGTTGGAACATCTTACCAAGCTCCATGTCGATGTTGTTTTGGGGGCAACCGTAAATTCATATGAGGACGACGAGGTGAAGTTGAGCAACGGTGAAATTATCAAAACGAAAAACCTGATATGGGTTGCAGGTGTAAAAGCCAACAGCATTGAAGGATTTGACAAAGATTTATATGGGAGAGGAAACCGTATCGTGGTGAACGAATACAATCAGGTAAACGGGTTTAAAAACGTGTTTACTATTGGCGATACGGCTCTCGTTGTGACTCCAAATACGCCGAACGGACACCCGCAGGTTGCACAACCGGCTATTCAGCAGGGTGCTAATGTTGCAAATAATCTCAATAAATTTGAAGCTGACGGTTCTTCTTTCAAACCGTTCAAATATGTCGACAAAGGATCGCTGGCAACCATCGGACGTAATTCGGCAGTCGCAGAATTGCCGTATGCTCAGTTCCGGGGATTTCTGGCCTGGATTTTATGGTTGTTTGTTCACATCATGACCATTGTGGGTGTCAAAAACCGATTGATGGTGTTTATTAACTGGATGTGGAGCTACATTACATATGACCAATCGCTCCGTTTGTTGTTGAAAGACGAAGTACCTGAAAGCGAAGGAAAAGAATGTCGACACAACAAGAAAAAGGCATAAAACCGAATTTGCTGGCATCTTTTCTGCTGGCAGACCGTAACGAAGCAGGATGCGATGAGGCCGGGCGTGGATGCCTGGCCGGTCCTGTTTTCGCAGCGGCGGTTATTTTGCCTCCCGATTATACTAATCCCATTTTAAATGACTCGAAGCAGCTGTCGGAGAAAATACGATACCGCTTGCGACCGGAGATAGAGCGCGATGCGCTTGCTTGGGCTGTTGGTGTCGTCTCTGCCGAAGAGATCGATCAAATCAACATCCTGAATGCCTCTATTCTGGCCATGCACCGGGCAATCGATCAACTGAAATTACGCCCCGAACATCTCATTATTGACGGCAACCGCTTCAAACCCTACCGTGAAACTCCTTATCAATGCATCGTGAAGGGAGACGGCAAATACCTTTCCATCGCGGCTGCATCGGTTCTTGCCAAAACATATCGCGACGATTACATGAATGCTATTCATGCCGATTATCCGGTGTATAACTGGTTGTCGAATAAAGGATATCCTACGATTCAGCACCGGAATGCCATTCGTGAGTTCGGCATTTCGCCTCATCACCGCAAAAGTTTCCGGCTGCTCCAAAACCAGACTGAACTTGAATTTTAATCTCCGCGCGGGTTCAACTAAAGCGAACTACAGAGAATATCGAAAGTAAATAATCAGTACCTTTGCGAAGCTTAAAATAAAAATGTTATTGACTATGCTTCGATTTTCTTTCTTGTTTTCGTTTATCTTCTTGTCAGTCATCTCGTCTTTCTCCCAAAACGGTTCTGGTGACTCTTTTCTGCGTCAGGTAGTGAATGGTCACTTCCGGGCCAAACCGATTCAGGAACTTCGTTCCACACGCAATGGTGAGTTCTATACCCAACTCATGGACTCGGGAAAATTAGTTGTCCGGTTCAGTTACAAAACCGGTCGTCCGGTCGATACGCTATTCAATATCAAACGGGTGATTAATTGTCCGATCAAGCATATCGAAGGGTACGAACTCGATTCTGCCGAAGTGAAAATGCTGGTGTACCTGAATGCGAAGAAAACCTATCGCAGAGCCTTTGCGGCCGATTATTATGTGTACGACATTAAACGCCGTAACATGAAACCTGTATCGGAGGGTGGTCCGCAACAAGCGGCAACATTCTCTCCAAACGGACGCATGGTTGCATTTGCCCGCAATAACAATCTTTATCTGAACAAATTAGACTACGGAACCGAGATCGCCATGACCACGGATGGTGAAGAGAATAAAATCATCAACGGTATGCCCGATTGGTTGTACGAAGAGGAGTTCGATTGCACCAAACTTTTTACGTGGTCGCCCGATAGCAAATTGGTGGCTTTTGTTAAGCTCGATTTGAGCAACGTGCAGAGCTATAGCTATATTCGTTACAAAGGTACCAATCCCGAATTTTCCAGTGCCGGAGAATATCCCGAAGTGGTAACCTTCAAATATTCCAAAGCAGGCACTCCGATCCCGCAGGCAAGTGTACAGGTATACGATACCTACTATAAAACCATCAAAAAGATGAATCTGGGAAGTGATCAGGATGCCTATTATCCGAAACTGTTGTGGGGAAATAAAGTGGAAGAGCTTACTATTCCGAAATTTGACCGGGATCAGACCAGGCTGGAGGTGTTTTACGCCAATCCGCGATCGACGGTTTCTAAATTGCTTTTGACCGATAAAAGCAAGACGTATGTCGATTACCACAATTTGGATTACATGTACTTTTTGCCTGGCGGACACCATTTTACTTTTGTCAGCGAAAGAGACGGATATCGCCATGCCTACCTCTATAATACGAATGGCGTTTTGACACAGCAGCTTACGAAAGGAAAATTTGATGTGACCGATTTTTACGGATATGACGAAGTCAAACATACAAGCTATTTTCAGGCTGCCGAAACCTCTTCGCTCGGAAGAGATATCTATTCGGTTGATGCCAAAGGCGTGATGAAGCGGTTGACAAATGGGAAGGGTTCTCATGCGGCCACGTTTAGCAACAATTTCGATTATTTCATCGATCAGTGTTCCTCCTGGAATACGCCTGATATGTTTGTTCTGTGTAATCATCAGGGGCTGACTATCAGAACGCTTGAAAGCAATGCCCGTTTGAAGAAAGAGTTCGATGCGCTTAATCTGCCACAAAAAGAACCGTTTGCCTGCAATGCCGCCGATGGTACACCGTTGCACGGATGGATTGTGAAACCGGCGAACGCCGGAGCCAAAGCCAAACTTTCGGTTTTACTGGTTCAGTATAGCGGCCCCGATTCGCAGGAGGCAACCGATAAGTGGAAAGTGGACTGGGAGTATTATCTCGCGGCCAACGGATATGCTGTTGTCTGTGTCGATGGCCGGGGTACGGCTGCCCGTGGAGAAACTTTCAGGAAATGTACTTACGAACAATTGGGCGATATAGAGTCGCAGGATCAGGTAGCAGTTGCAAATTATCTGGGAACTTTGCCCTATGTGGATAAATCGCGGATCGGCATCTGGGGATGGAGTTACGGCGGTTTTATGACGCTGATGTGCATGACTAAGAGTAACGTCTTTAAGGCTGGTGTTGCTGTTGCTCCGGTTACCGATTGGCATTTTTACGACGCTGCGTACACCGAGCGTTTTATGAAAACTCCGCAGGAAAATGAAGCCGGATATGCTAAAAATTCGCCGTTGAATAATGCCGCGAACCTTCAGGGAAAGTTGCTGATCGTATGCGGCCTTGCCGATGATAATGTGCATCCGCAAAATACATTTGAATTTGTCGAAAAACTTGTTCAGGCCGATAAGCAGTTTGAAATGCAGACTTACACCAATCGTAATCATAGCATTTACGGTGGAAATACCCGGTTTCATTTGTACAAGAGAATGTCCGACTTCCTGAAAAAGAATCTCTAAAACCGGGTTCTGATCAAGTCTTCGTCGGGCTATTGCATTGCACATTAAGCTTGTCCGGAAGATATTTTCAGGTTTGCCGGGATGTGCATTGTATATTTAATCTAAAAATATTAATGAATGAATTGTAGCTTCCAATATTTTGACTGTCAAGTAGCTATCATACAGTAAGAATGGAAAGAATCTCAGTTTCATTTCTATTTTTCCGAAATATTATTGTACCTTTGAGCTTCCGTTCAAAAAACGATTAAATTGATATAGTTGGTTGGTTTTTAGTGGTTCTGTCGTTTCAGAACAGTGAAAATCTACGAGAAGTATCCATAATTCATTAAATATTGTTTCTCGCATCAAACAAGTTCCTGTTGAAACGAAATGAGTTTCCTGCGATTTTTTAAAACACATTATTTTCGTATGAAAAAACACAATTTTAACGCGGGGCCTTCTGTCTTGCCTCAGTTCACGATTGAAAATACAGCAAAAGCTGTTCTCGATTTTAATGGTATCGGACTTTCAATCATGGAAATCAGCCACCGTTCAAAAGATTTTCAACCGGTTGTTGATGAAGCTGTAGTTTTAGTAAAAGAACTGTTATCGGTTCCGGAAGGATACTCGGTACTTTTCTTAGGAGGTGGTGCGAGTCTTCAATTTTGCATGGTGCCGTTCAATTTGTTGGAGAAGAAAGCTGCATATCTGAACACAGGTACATGGGCCAGCAAAGCGGAAAAAGAGGCAAAATTGTTTGGCGAAGTTGTTGAAGTTGCTTCTTCCAAAGAGGCTAATTTTACCTATGTTCCGAAAGGTTTTACCATTCCGTCCGATGCGGATTATTTTCACATTACGACTAACAATACCATTTTTGGTACGGAACTTCACACGGATCTCGACTCTCCTGTTCCAGTGGTAGCCGATATGTCATCCGATATTTTGTCTCGTCCGATAGATGTTTCCAAATATGGTCTCATTTATGCCGGCGCACAGAAAAATCTTGGCCCTGCCGGTGTTACCATTGTAATTGTAAAAGACGAACTGTTGGGTAAGGTGAGCCGTCCGATTCCTACCATGTTGGATTATCGTACGCATATTAAGGATGGTTCTATGTTTAACACTCCTCCAGTAGTTCCTATTTACGCCTCTTTGCAGACTTTGAAATGGATGAAAAACCTGGGTGGCGTGAAGGTGATGGAAAAAATGAATGTAGACAAAGCTTCTCTGTTGTACGATGAAATCGATCGCAACAAATTGTTCGTCGGTACAGCGGCAACGGAAGACCGTTCTTACATGAATATTTGTTTCGTGATGAAAGACGAATACAAAGAGCTGGAAGATGAATTCGGTAAGTTTGCTATAGCCAAAGGCATGGTAGGCATTAAGGGTCACCGTTCGGTTGGTGGATTTAGAGCATCTACTTACAATGCCCTTCCGAAGGAGAGCGTTGTGGCTTTGATCGATGCAATGAAAGAGTTCGAAAAGTTACATTAATACAATTTCGAGTGAACAAAAAACCCTCCTACAATCATTGATATGATAGATTGGAGGGTTTTGTCATTCTTACAATTTAATATTTTACACATATGAAAATTCTTGTAGCAACCGACAAACCGTTCGCCAAAGCGGCAACAGAAGGAATCAGGAAAATTACTGAAGAGGCAGGATATGAACTTGCTTTGCTGGAAAAATATGGCGATGTCGCTAATTTTTATGCTGCCGTGGCCGATGCCGACGCGTTGATCGTTCGTTCGGATAAAGTTACGCAAGAGGTGATTGATGCGGCTAAACAGCTTAAAATCGTTGTTCGCGCGGGTGCCGGATATGATAATCTTGACCTTGCAGCCTGTACGGCCCGGAGCATTGTAGCGATGAATACACCGGGGCAGAATTCAAATGCTGTTGCGGAGCTTGCATTGGGTCTGATGGTTTACATGGCTCGTAATAATTTTCAGCCCGGTACCGGAAGTGAATTGAAGGGCAAAAAACTGGGAATCCATGCTTACGGTAATGTAGGTAAACTGGTTGCTCATATCGCGAAGGGTTTTGGTATGGAAATCTATGCTTTCGATCCTTTCGTTCCGGCCGATGTTATTGAAAAAGATGGTGCAAAAGCTGTTTCTTCGATCGAAGAGCTGTACAGCACCTGTAACTATGTATCGCTGCATATTCCGGCTACACCGGAGACTAAAAAATCGATCGGATATGACTTGTTGTCGAAGATGCCAAAGGGTGGTTGCTTAGTAAACACAGCGCGCAAAGAGGTGATTGACGAAGAGGGTCTTGCCAGAGTTTTGGAAGAACGCGCCGATTTGAAATATGTGACCGATATTATTCCGGACTCTCATGCTGCTTTAGCTGAAAAATTCGGAACGCGTTACTTTTCTACGCCTAAGAAGATGGGCGCGGAAACAGCGGAGGCCAATATCAATGCAGGTTTGGCTGCTGCTAACCAAATTGTCTCTTTCCTGAAAACCGGCGATAAGAAATTTCAGGTTAATAAATAATCGACCATGAAACGAATTATTTCAACTCCGAATGCTCCGGCCGCTATCGGACCGTATAGTCAGGCTGTGGAGGCCAATGGGACTTTGTATGTCTCCGGACAGATACCTATCGATCCGGCTACCGGAAAGTTGGTAGAAGGAGATGTCGCTGCACAGGCACAACAGGTTTTCCGAAATATAAAAGCCATTCTGGATGAGGCGGGTTACTCCTTTGCGGATGTGGTAAAGTCGACGGTTTATCTGTCCGATATGTCCTATTTTTCCGACGTGAATGCGGTATATAAGGAATATTACCAGACAGAGTGTCCGGCAAGGGCTGCATTTGCAGTAAAAGGGCTCCCTCTCGGATCTTTGGTTGAAATAGAGTCGGTCGCCGTAAAGTAAAAAAGAACACTTTTTGTATTATAGAAGCAGCAAAAGAATAAAAGATTCTCTTTTGCTGCTTTTTATTTATTTGTATATTAGAATATTGTATTGCGTGTCATGTTTTAGTTAGCAAAATAAGCCGATAGTGTTTGCTGATTTCAAAAATATGACTACCTTTGCAACCGCAAAAGCCCAGATGGCGGAATTGGTAGACGCGCTGGTCTCAAACACCAGTGGATTCACTTCCATGCCGGTTCGATCCCGGCTCTGGGTACTTTTCCAAAACGACCCTAATTGATTTATAATCGGTTAGGGTTGTTTGCTTTCGTATTTTCCCCACGTTTTCCCCACATCTCTTTTTGAAGAATAAATCATTTATCTGATATTAGATAGATTTAATTGGCGATTAAATGATCGTAGAGTAGTTTCAATTATTAATTATCACGTTTTTGGCATTTGTGTTTGTTTATTGCCAAATTAGTGATATATTTGCCCTCATATTATGTTATATGGTTACAACGAACGACATATTAAATTTCGCATTTACACATAAGGTGTTTACGCGTAAAGAATTAATAGCCAATTTGAAGAGCGAAGATCAAATTGGCTCACCCGGAACTTTCTCCGAACAACTGAACCGCCTTTTAAAATCGGGACAATTGCTTCGCATTGAAAGAGGGGTTTATAAATTGCCCGATGATGCAAGAAAGGATTTTTCGGTTGTATGCTCCGAAGAAATAAGACAAATTAATCAGCAAATTAAAACACAATTTCCTTTTGTTGATTATTGCCTTTGGTCTGCTTCAACCCTAATGCCATACATGCACCACATTCCAAACCTGAATCTTTTGTTTGTTGATGTAGAACGGGAGGTGGCTGAATCCGTTTTTAATCTTTTAAATGCAGATAGCAATAAAAGGGTTTTTCTACTGCCTTCGCTCACCGACATTGAACGATACGTAAGCACCAACGATGCCATTATCATTCGTCCGTTAATATCCGAATCGCCATTACAATTGGTAGAGGGCATTAACACCCCGACAATAGAAAAGGTGCTGGTAGATATTGTGGGGGATGTGGAATTTTCATTTTTACAAGGTTCGGAGATAAACTATGTTTATACAACGATTTTTGAAAGGCACAACGTAAATAAAAACAAACTCTTACGCTATGCCACCCGTCGGGGACGAAAAGAAGAAGTAGAGAAACTAATAAATGCCAATAAATTATGATACACCCCGATAGTCGGACAATAGAATGGATGACGCAGGTAGCTGCTGAGAATAAATTTCCGGACATTGCACTTATTGAGAAATCGATAAGGGCTTTTTCGCTTCTCGAATCCCTGGTGCTATCGGGTTGTCCGTTTGTATTTAAAGGTGGTACGGCATTAATGCTTCACATGGATAGTGCAAAGCGACTTTCCATTGATATTGATATCATTTGCCCTCCCGGCACCAACATTGAAGAATATATACAAAAACATGCCCAGGAATACGGCTTTGGCGATGTAAGATTAGTAGAACGGGTTACAGCACACAATATCCCGAAAACGCATGCTAAATTCTTTTATCAGGTAACTTACGTTACCAATACTGAAACAGAATGCATTCTGCTGGATGTATTGTTCGAGGATATTCATTATCACGAAATTGAGTCACTGCCCATTCAAAGCCGTTTCTTGAAAGTAGAGGGAGAGCCGGTTATGGTTAATGTTCCGGGCAAAGCCGATATGCTGGGCGATAAACTTACTGCTTTTGCCCCAAACACTACGGGGATTCCTTATTTCAAAGGAGAGAAAGATTGCTCTATGGAAATCATAAAGCAGCTTTTTGATATTGCCTCTTTGTTTGACGTAACCAACGATTTAAGGGTGGTTACTGAAACATTCCAGAAATTTGCCACCGTTGAGTTGCAATACCGGAATCTCGACCCTGAAAATATAGCTCAGGTACTTGATGATATTTTTCAAACCTCACTGTGTATATGTTTGAGAGGTCAGGTAGACCCCGACACTTTCAAACTCCTCCAGACAGGAACAAAAAGAATACAAAGTTTTATCCATAGCGAGAAATACAATATTGATAGTGCCATAGCTAACGCTTCTAAAGCGGCCTATCTTTCTACGTTGATTGCGAATGGAACAACAACCGCAGTCCATTTCGACCCTCAAAATATTGAACCATTGCGGGATGCTGTCATAAAAGAGCCATTAAATACGAAGCTCAACAAACTCAAAAAATCTAATATCGAAGCATTCTTCTATTGGAATGAGATAGCTAAAATGACACAAAACTAATTAAACAGATTACGTAGCAGGAATTATCTAACTATAAATGAGACAAGAAAAAATAAAACTAAAACGCCTCGAAAGGCTATTGATGGATGTGGCTGATGATTTGAGAGGTAAGATGGATGCCACCGAATACAAAGAATATATTTTTGGTATGTTGTTCATAAAGCGTATGTCGGATGTATTCGACCAAAAGCGGGAACAACTTATCAAAAGCGATTATAAGCATTTAGTAGGGAATCCGATTTTAGATACAATCTTAGAAGACAAACAAACCTATGGTGAAACCTTTTTTGTCCCCAAACGAGCAAGATGGCATACTGGTTTCATTGATGAAAATGGAGTAGAACAACCGCCCATTAAACACCTTCAAAACAATATTGGTCAGATGCTTAACAAAGCATTAGATGCTATTGAAGATGCAAACCCCGACACATTATCAGGTATTTTCAAAGACCGTATTAATTTCAATAAAGAGGTTGACGGAAAACAGATCGTAAAAAATGCCGACCTCAAAAAAATCATAGATAAGTTCAATGAGTTCCCTGCTTTGGTGAATGAAAACTTTGAATTTCCCGACCTTTTAGGAGCCGCCTACGAATATCTTTTAAAGCATTTTGCTGAGGAAGGCGGTAAAAAAGGCGGTCAATTCTATACACCAAATTTGGTGGTACGATTACTCGTTCAACTCTTGAAACCTGAAGCCGGAATGTCGATTTATGATCCAACAGCCGGTTCGGGTGGTATGTTGATTCAATCCTACCAATATATCGAAGAGCAGGGACAGAATGCCCAGAATCTGGAGCTTTTTGGTCAGGAAAATGACCCTACAGTAGTGGCAATTTGCAAAATGAATATCATTCTGCACAACATTTCCAAATATACCATTGATTACGGCGATACGCTGGCAGAACCTCTAAATCTTGAAAATGATAAGATTAAAAAGTTTGACCGGGTAATTGCTAATCCTCCATTTTCGCAAAACTACAATCGGGCGGAAATGAAGCACTCCGAACGTTTTATCCATGGTTTTTCTCCGGAAACTGGTAAGAAAGCCGACCTGATGTTCGTTCAACACATGTTGGCAAGCTGCAATCCAAAGGGTAAAGTTGTAGTAGTAATGCCTCATGGTGTGTTGTTTCGCGGAGGAAAGGAAAAAGAAATCCGCGAAAGTATGTTGAAGGCGGACGTTATTGAAGGCATTATCAGTTTGCCCGAAAAACTTTTCTATGGCACTGGTATCGGTGCTTGTGTAATGATCTTCAATAAAAACAAGCCCGACAACCTTAAAAACAAAGTATTCTTTATCAACGCGGATAAAGAGTATGCCGAAGGGAAAAACCAGAACACTTTACGCCCCGAAGACATTGAGAAAATTGACTATGTTTTCAACAACAAAAAAGAAGAAAAAGGGTACTCCCGCTTTGTGGATATTGTAAGCGATGATGAGAGCGTAGAAACAATTGCCAAATACGATTATACCCTAAAAATTCGCCGTTATGTAGATAACACTCCAGCACCCGAACTGCAAGATGTAAAAGCTCACTTAATTGGTGGCGTTCCTTTGGTTGAAATTCAGCAGATACAAAACACCTTATGTCCTAAGTTTAAATTTAAGGGAGATCAGTTTTTCAAAGCGAAAAACGAACACTATAAAGATTTTGCTATCACGGCTAAATCTGAAATCAAAACAACCATTGATGATGATGCAAATGTTACCAATACACTTACTGAATTGGGATTACATTTAGCCGACTGGTGGCAGTCTGCAAAACATGACTTTTCTACACTGGCTCCCGAACCTACGGTTAAAAATGTAGTTGCCGAAGGTATGGCTGCATATCTTTCTCTCAGTAGCGATAAGTTTACAAAAGTTCGCAAGCAACTACTGGGCTCAATATTAGAAAAGTTTGTTCCCGTGGGTATACTCGATAAATATCAGATTGCAGGGGTATTTGTTAATTGGTGGGACAATATCAAATACGACCTCAAAACGATAATGAAATCAGGTTGGGAACCTGCATTGATTGAAGACAATTATCTGATTGAAGAATTCTTCCAGAAAGAACAAATCCTGATTGACCAAAAAGAAACCTTACAGGCTCAACTCGAAAACGACCTGAGCGAAGCGGTAGAAGAGGCTATTTCATTGGTTGAATATGAACCAGACGAAGAAGAAGGCGAGGTAAAACTAACGCCTAAATTGGCAAAAGACCAACTCAAAGAGCAGATTAATTACTATAAAAACGAAAAGAAGAAACCTGTCGAAGCGAAACCATATCAGGAACTTGAAACAAAAATAAAAACACTTGAAGCAAAAATAAAAGCATGCAAAGCCGAAGTTAAAGAACTTATGGCACAACTAGAACTAAAGCTTATCCTGAAACGCTATGGTGCTGACGACGAGAAAAGCGAAGCCAAAACCCTGCTCGAAAAAATTGAGCAGGAATTGCCCTTGCTCGAAGCCGAAAAAGCCAATTTACCGACAAATGCTGAGAACAAAAAGAAAATAAGCGCTTTAACCAAGCAAATCAATGCCTACAAAAAAGACAAAGAGTTACTCACCAAGAAACTCAACAGTGTGGATCGTCTGCTACGCTCTATTGGTGGTGTAATTACAGAAGAAGAATCCCAAAAGCTGATTCTGAAAAAGCATTTTGATTTGGTAAACGAGCAACTGCAACGCTATTTGGCGACCGAACGCCGAACGCTTACGGCTGCTTACGAGAATTTATTCGATAAATATTTTAGCTCTTCACAGCAAATGGAAAAAGCAAGAAACAAAACACTTTCTGATTTGAATGATTTTCTAACTGAACTAAAGTATCTATGACAACAGAAAATCATACACACATACCCGAAGGTTGGAAAGAAATCGAATTGGGAGCCGTAATTATTGAGAAAGCCAAATCAACAATTAAAGTTTCCGAAGCTACCAATTTTGGGGAATACCCATTTTTTACAAGTGGCGATAGTATTCTATTGCACGACAAAAAAATAATTGAAGGCGAAAATTTATTCCTGGCTACTGGTGGTGTCGCCAATATAAAATACTTCGACGGAGAAGCTGCATACTCTACCGATACATTAGCCATTAGTACAGATGAAGAGGTAAAAGCACGGTACCTGTATTACTACCTGTTAAGTAAAGTCGGCTATATAAACAAAAACTATTTCGAAGGGAGCGGTCTAAAACACTTACAGAAAAAGGATTTTAGAAAGCATGTTTTTGCACTTCCAAGCTCTCCGAACGAACAACAAAAAATAGCCTCTATTCTTTTAAAATTTGATGAAGCAATTACTCAAACCGAAAAGCTTATCGGGAAATACAAAAAGATAAAAGAGGGCTTAATGCACGATTTGCTTACCCGTGGCATTGACGAGCAAGGCAATATCCGTTCAGAAGAAACGCATAAATTCAAAGATAGCCCGCTGGGGAGAATTCCGGAGGAGTGGGAAGTAGAAAGATTGGAAAGCCTACTTGCTTCATTACCAAATAATATTAGAAGCGGTCCATTTGGAAGTGCTTTAATTAAAGCAGAATGGGTAGATAATGGCGTTCCATATTTAGGAATTGATAATGTTCATAGAGAAGAATTTGTTGCAGAATTTAATAGATTCATTACGGATAATAAATTTAAACAGCTATTAAAATATAAAGTAAGGCCTAAAGATGTAATGATTACTATTATGGGTACTGTCGGGAGAAGTTGTGTTGTGCCAGAAAATATATGTGATGCTATTTCGTCAAAACACGTATGGACAATGTCTTTTGATGAAGAAAATTATATTCCAGAATTGATTTGTTATCAGCTAAACTATTCTCCATGGATTATTTCCGCATTTAATGGAGAATCCCAAGGAGGAATAATGCAGTCAATAAATTCATCTACATTAAAAAATCTCCTTTTCCCAAAACCGAGTCTAAAAGAACAGAGATTAATGAACAATGCTTTAAGCAAAATGAGTACAATTATATCCGAATACCAAATTCTGTCAATGAAATTCAAAGTTAAAAGGATTGGATTAATGCATGATTTGCTAACAGGAAAAGTAAGGGTCAGTAATTGCGAGAAGCAAAAAGAGCAAAGTTCAAATATAAATGTTGTTTCGTTTAAAGTACAGGCTCATAATCAACATTTTGACGATGCTGTGCTGATTGGAGCCATCGTCAACGCATTTTATTCCGATATATACACTTTGGGAAGAAAGAAAATTCAAAAGCTATTGTATTTAATTCGTCGTCACCAGGAGGCAAATGTTGCCTGTTTCAAGAAAAAGGCAGCGGGTCCTTATGCCGATGAGGTACGTTACAAAGGTGGAGAACCCATTGCTAAAGCCAACAAATACATAACTACTAAAACCAATACTTTAGGAACAGCCTTTAGCAAAGGAGAAAACATAGAAAAAGCATTAACATATATCGAAAAGTGGGAAATGCTATCGGATATCGATTGGCTTCTAACTCAATTCAAGTACACAAAAGTCGATCAACTGGAACTGATAGCGACAATTGATATGGCTCGGTGCGATTTGGAAAAGGAAGGAACTCCGGTTTCTCTATCCACAATTAAGCATTTGATTGCAACAAATGAAGAATGGAAAGCAAAACTGAAAAAAGACTATTTTGACGACTTTAGTATTCAAAGAGGCATTAATGAAAGTTATAAATTATTTGGAGAATAAAATATGAAAAACGAAAGAGAAATAGCAGAGCTTATCTTTAATAAGTTTAGGCAGACAAATAGCAAGGTAAACCATGTTGTTCCAATTCGGACAATTAGATTTAGTCTCATTGATAAATTAAATCCCAAAGAGCAAGAACTATTCGATAAAGTATTTATTGGGTTGCAGGCTTTGGATTATTTTACCTACGAAAAAGGTGGTTTAGAATCAATACGCCTCACACAGAAGGGATATGATTATATTTATGATGATGAGCAAATTGCGATAATCACTCAAAAACCATGGGTTATACCTCAGCATGATACAGCAGATTGGAATAAAGCTTTTAATTCAGCCTGGAAAATAATCAACGAATCTGGTTCGCCATATTATTTAAGCCAAACTCCGTTTTACAATCTCATTCGGAAAATCAATGATTCACTTCCTCCTTATGCCAACTATTTGGCACAGCGTGAAAAAGCGGGTAAAAGTAGAACAAGAGAATATGTCTATTATGATTTAATTGATGAACTACCCGTCGAGAAACGCTTTGAATTTTATGTAACTCTTCAGGAATATATAGAAAAAACAAACCCAGAAAAAGATAAGCCCAATGATGGCATTGATTTTTCTTTCTGGGATACACCAGCCCCAACTCCAGCATCTCAAGTTCCTGTTGTTGAAGAAGTAGCAACTCCCGTTATTCCGGCTGTAGTAGATGAAATACCTACGGTATTTATCTCTTATTCATGGGATACCCCCGAACATGAAGCTTGGGTATTGAACTTAGCCACAAACCTAATGGAGAATGGCGTAAATGTCATATTAGATAAGTGGGACTTAGGACCATTAGGTAAACCATTGCCTAATTTTATGGAAAAGGCAATTTCAAAATCGAATAGAGTGATTTGCGTAATGACTCCGAATTTCAAAAAGAAGACTGATAAATTGGAAGGCGGCGTTGGCTATGAGTACTCAATTATAACAGCTGAAATATTTGGCAAGGGCGTTAATACCTCAAAATTTATTCCGCTTATTCGGGTTGGAACAGAAGCTGATGCAATACCCACCGCATTGAGTGGAAGAAATTATATTAACATGCGGAAAGATGAGGAATTTGACAGCAAATTAGAGGAACTGCTAAGAGATATTCACAACGCACCTAAATACAAAAAGCCTGCTCTGGGTGCAAAACCTAAATTTGATTAATCAGCCATTCATTAGAATTAACTAACTGACCAATGAGACACAATCCCCGTTATATATTAAAACATTTATCCGTTCGTGTTCCCTGGCACGATAATGCCTGGGATGGAACTGTATGTAATAACCCGAATGCTAACGGGGCTTGTTTAGTGCTGAAAAATTGTGCACTAAATCGAAACGATGAGTTAGAAAACAAGTATGCAGGAAAATCGCTGAACGATTTAGACGAGAATCAATTTCCCGTGTGTATTGGTGAACGAGGCACTTTTATGGCTCCATTCGCTATCAATAAAATCTTACACCACCCCTATGCCGAGAGTTCGCCTACAACTCACGGTCATTTAAAAGATACGCGCATTACATTCCCGTCCTTTTCAGCTGCAGCAGTTCCATACAATTGGATGCTCAACGAAAATGCAAAAGAAAAGGCTAATTTGTACGATTTAAACTATGACGAAGCCCGGGAACCCTCACTCGATTGGTCTAATGATGGTGGTAGTGGTAACTGGGTGCAGGAAATCAACAACCAAAAGGCTTTACTCAATTGTTTCTTTGAACACTTGCAGGAAGAAACCTCTCTGATTTTTTTCTATGCCAAACAAGTCCCTTTTGTCGAAGAATCCGGTAGAGTGTTGGCTGGTGTTGGAAAAATCAAAAAGATAATTCCCTCCGAAGCTTATGAGGGTAGTAATAGTCGATTTGGAGCAGCCTACTGGGAACACATGGTACTTCACTCTGTTCGCCCAAATGGCAAAGAAGGCTTCCTGTTACCTTATCACGAAGCAATCAAATATCAGGTTGATAATCCCAATTTTGATCTTGCTGAATTGGCAGTAATTGTTCCCAACGATAAACGGTTTGAGTTTTCCTATGGTACTGAACATGTTAGTAACGATAGTGCTATCAGGGTATTGTTGGAGTGTATAAAGTCTTTAGAAAAAGCGGAAACATTAGGTATTGGAGATAATCACCAACAACACATTCAATGGATTCACAATGAAATAGCACAGTTAGAAAAACTGAGGGGAGTATATCCGGGTATGGGTTCAGCTCTTTGTGCGTTTGGTATCGAGAAAGGCCATTTTGTTGCTGCCGAAATCATAAATCAACTGAAAGATGAAAACGAGAATCCCTGGAACTTATTTGAAAAAGCTTTAGAAGACCCCAAAGGCATACTATCTGACGAGGTTAACTCCCTGATACCTTTCAATTCTAAGAAACTCTACCAACGCTTAAATGGTAAATCGGATAAAACACGAATCAATTTATTATATCTGCTAAGTCGTTTCGATTTAAGCATAGAGCAGGCTAAAACCCTTTATATAGAAGAAGAAAGAGAAAAACAGGGTATCAGAAGAACTGATAAGGAATACCTTGAAAATCCTTATTTGATATTTGAAGATTTACGTTTTACACTAATACCTACTGCATTAAGTACCATAGATTTAGGCTTGTATATAAAAAATGAACCTGAAAACTTATTGCCAGACCGATTAGTATTTAATGATCCTTTTGAAAATCACAGAATAAGGGCATTAACTATTCAACAATTAGAATGGGCTGCACTGGCAGGGCATACTTTGCTACCCAGGAAAGACATAATCAAGCAAATTCGGAATCTGTCTATAAGACCATTATGCCCGATTAACAGTGATTACTTTGAATTAGCAGAAGAGTGCTTCGATGATTGTGTAGCGTTAGTCGAAATGAAAAATGATGAAGTTGCTTATCAATTATCAAGACTGGCTACAGCAAGGGAAATAATCAATCAGAAAATCACAGATAGAGTTAACGGGCAGCGACTTGACCTAAGCGTAGACTGGCATTCATTATTGGATAATGCCTTAAAAGCTTTTACAAAAGGTACTCCTGACGAACAGGAACAAAAAGCAAGGGAAGAAAAAGCGGCTTCATTAAAAGAGATAGCAGAAAGCCGGTTTTCTGTATTAATTGGTCCTGCCGGAACAGGCAAAACAACACTTCTGACCATCTTAGCAAGTCAAAAGGAAGTCGAAAACAACGGTGTACTCTTATTAGCTCCAACCGGTAAAGCAAGAGTAAGAATGGAAGAGGTTGCCAAAAACATACAGGTAACCGCAAAAACACTGGCTCAGTTTTTATCAGCCTACGGCAGATACAATGGCGAAATTCAACAATATGTATTTTCAAACCGATATTGTGAGGAAAAATATGACACTGTAATTCTGGATGAAGCTTCAATGCTTACCGAAGAAATGCTTGCCACAACTTTAGATTGTATCAAAGGCGTCAAACGATTTATATTGGTTGGAGATCACCGCCAACTACCACCTATTGGAGCTGGAAGACCTTTTGTTGATATAATTCAACACCTCAAGCCCGAAGGTATTGAAACTTCGTTTCCAAGAGTAGGTAAAGGATACGCAGAGCTAACAATTAAAAGACGACAAGGAGGTTCAAAAAGAGAGGATTTACAATTAGCTGAATGGTTTAGTGGCGAGTCATTAGAGCCGGGGGCTGATAGTATAATCAATCAAATACTGACTCAACCCAATTCAAAATATTTACGGGTCGAACATTGGCAAAACGAAGCTGATTTTGATAAACTATTTGAAAAGGTACTCGTTGAGGAACTCGAATTAGGTTCTATCGAAAATATTCAGGCTTTTAATAAATCTCTTGGTTCAAAAGACGGCAGTTACTTTAATTTCAGAGAAGCGGTAAGTATGGCTGAAAGCTGGCAAATTCTTTCGCCGATAAGGGAAAAGGTATTTGGTGTAAGAGCAATCAACAGAAAAATTCACAAACTTTTCAGAGAAGATAATGTAAGATTTGCTACAGCTCGTAATGGGAAGACTCCTTCGCCTATCGGATTAGAAGAGATTGTTTACGGTGACAAAATAATTAACCTATACAATTCAAGGAGAACGGATGTTTGGCCGGGCGAAAATGCCTTAAACTATATTGCTAATGGTGAGATAGGTATGGTGATTGGTCAATTCAAGACCCCAAGAATGACATTTAAGGGTAAGCCTAAGAACACAGAAATTGAATTTACTTCACAGAAGGGATACAAATACACTTTTAGATCTAGGGAGTTTGCAGAGGAAGCAAATAATCCATTGGAGTTGGCCTATGCACTTACAGTACATAAATCTCAGGGAAGCGAATTTGGTAAAGTATTTTTTGTTGTACCAAACCCCTGTTTTTTATTGTCGAGAGAAATGCTTTACACAGCATTGACACGTCAAAAGGAAAAAGTAATTATTCTATTTCAGGGAAATGCTTTCGATATTAAAGAATTGGCCTCTCCTTTGAAATCTGATACATTAAGACGAATTACAAACCTCTTTGAAAAACCCGAATTAGTTGAGGTTGACGGTCATTATTTGGAGAAAAATCTGATACACCAGGCCAGTGATGGAAAAATGCTTCGCTCAAAAAGCGAACTACTCATTTATCAGCGGTTAATTGACAAAAAGCTAAATCCGCTTTATGAAAAGAAACTTGTTTTCAAGGAGGTAGAAAAACTTCCTGATTTTACGATTGAAAACGAGGATTCAGGAGAAGTTTATTACTGGGAGCATTGCGGAATGTTATTCGATACAGAATACAAACAACGTTGGGAAGAAAAATATCAATGGTACATTGACAATAAAATTCTACCTGCCGAACAAGGTGGTGGGAAAAATGGCACTTTGATAATTACCGAAGATAAAGCCTTCAAAATTGAAGATGGCAGTATTAGAGGGGCAATATCGGTTAAAGAGATTGACGAAATAATTAGGAAAATATTCAATAGATAAATATGATACTCAACAACGACATAAAATACAGAGGTGAACTTGGAAAAACACTGAAGTTAGACGAATATAGCAGCGTTGAACAACCCTTTATGGAACAACTTCGCGGATTAGGTTGGAATCAAAACCAGAATCAGGTTATTGAGCTAAGTATGCAACAATCACCTGAACAGAGTTTCCGAAATTCATTTTCTGAGGTTGTGCTGTTGCCAAAGCTAAAAGAATCGTTGAAGAAAATCAATCCTTTTCTGACGGATTTACAAATAGATGAGGTGGTTCGCCGAATTCGGACTTTTGAGAAAAACAGCTTAATCGAAAACAATCAAAAAGTTCTCGACCTGATACTCGAAAACACGACCGTATCAAAAAACGAAATAACGGGAGAAAAAAGTCCAACTGTTAGATATATAGACTTTGACAATATCGAAAACAATATTTTTACTGCAATTTCACAATTCAAAGTTGCTATTCCGGGAACTGACCACCATATTATCCCCGACATAGTGCTATTTGTCAATGGATTGCCTTTGGTTGTTATTGAAGCTAAATCTCCAAAAGTAAAAGAACCCATACCGGAAGCGATTGACCAGCTCCTACGTTATTCAGAGCAACGTGGTGATAGTGGTGAAGGAAATAAAGAATTGTTTTTCTATAATCAGTTCATTATTACTACTTGTCGTTCTGAAGCTAAGTTTGGTACAATTACAACGCATATTCCAAAACACTTTTATCGTTGGACTGACCCTTATCCCAAAACGCTTAATGAATTAGAGCATGGTCAATCTTCACCAAACGATCAGCAACGTTTGGTTGCCGGTATGTTAGACCCTCGCAATCTCTTAGATATTTTGCGGGTATTTACTGTCTTTTCAATAAACGACAAGGGCAAAAAGATTAAAATTGTTGGTAGATATCAACAGTTCAGAGCTGTAAAACTTGCCACCAAAAGACTGATTGAAGGGCAAAACAAAATTGAAAGAGGTGGTATTATTTGGCACACACAAGGTTCTGGCAAATCCCTCACCATGATGTTTCTTGTAAGGGAAATGAAGTTGAAAACTGCCCTGATGCCTTGGAAAATTGTGTTTGTTACCGACCGTACTCAGCTCGAAGATCAATTGTCGGGTACTGCTAACAGCATTGGTTTTGCAATTAAAACGGCTAATTTTATTAATCCTCGTCCCACACCCGATGGTCGTAGTTTAAAAGAATTGTTGAGCAACGACAACTCTGATTTGGTAATGGCCATGATTCATAAATTCCAGGAAAATGGTGATTTGGAGGGCTTACAACTTTTTCCCGAACTAAATAAAAGTGCCAATATCCTTGTAATGACCGATGAAGCTCACCGCTCACAGTATTCCTTATTGGCTGCCAATCTGGAGCGAGCCATGCCAAACGCTACTTCTATTGGTTTTACTGGTACTCCTACTGCGAAAACTGAAAAGAAATACAAAGATTACATTGACAAGTACACGATGCGTCAGTCAATTGATGATGGCGTTACGCTCGAAATTGTCTATGAGGGTTTCACCCACAATGCAGAGGTTGAAGACAAAAAAGCGATGGATAAAAAATTTGAGGATGTATTCAGTGACTATAATCTCACCGAACGCCTTCAAATTCTTGGTTTTGGGTCAAGAGATGCCTATCTCGATAGTATGAAAACCATAAAGGATAAGGCTAAGAAAATGGTTGAACACTATGTAGAGCAAATTTTTACAGGTGGATTTAAAGCTCAGATTGTTGCAAACTCCCGTATTGCTGCGGTTCGTTATAAAGTTGCAATTGATGAAGCCATTCATAGCAAAGTAAAGGAACTGAAGTCTGACAATCCGATGCTGGTTAATGTAGCTCTCCTTGAAAAATTGGAAACAGCAGTTGTAATCTCAGGCAATCATAACGACGAACTTGAAATCAAGGCATTTACAAATAGTGAGTATCATAAGAAAGTAATTAAGAGATTTAAACTTCCATTTGAAAAAACTGACGAGGAAGATAATTCGATAAATGGTAATGTAGGTATCATTATCGTTAATAACATGTTACTTACAGGGTTCGATGCACCTATCGAACAAGTATTATACCTAGACCGTGTAATTGTTGCTCACAACCTTTTACAAACCATTGCTCGTGTCAATCGTGTTGGTTCTGAAGGTAAGGAAAAAGGTTTTGTGGTAGATTTTGTTGGTGTGGGTCACCACCTAAAAAGAGCTATTGAATATTATGATGAGCGTGAGGCTGCTGTAGATGCTGACGAAATTGATAACATTCTTGCCTGTATCTCTAAAGATGAAGTGGAACTGAACGAATTGACTAAAGCCCATGAAGCTATTTGGAATTTCTTAGCCCAACATGGTTTAACTGACCTTTCAGATGTGGATGCATTCTTCGATTTATTCTATGATGAAGATATTCGCTTTGAATACATGAGTTTGTATAGAAAACTCACTTCATGTTTCAATAATGTATTACCTCGTAAAGAAGCATTGGACTTCTTTGTCGATTGGAAATCATTTACTGAAATCAATGCTTTGGCTGAGAAACATTTCAGAGATCAGCGTTTTAGCATGAAAGGTATTCCGCCAAAACTTCGGGCTATTGCCGATGAATTTTTAATTTCAAAAGGGATTGACCAATCTGTAGCACCAATTTCGATTATTGCAGATGATTTTCAGAAAAATGTAAATACGAAACAACGGGATAAAACAAAGGCAGCCGAGGTGGAACATGCCGTTAGACACTACATTGATATAAATATAGACGAAGACCCTGAATTATTCGCTTCGTTTTCTCAGGCTTTGGAAGAAATCTTGAAAAACTTCAAAGGCAATTGGAAGAAGATTTATGAAGAGTTAGAAAAACTTCGCGAAAAAATCAAAAACAGGGAGAAAGAGCAAACATATGGTTTGGATAGAAAGAAGCAAATGCCTGTTTTCCGCATATTCAAGTCTGAACTTTTCGATAATCGTGAATTGTTAGAGGATGAAATATCACAAAATGTAAATCTCACACAGCATGTGTGCAATTTGGTAATCAATGAAATTAAACTAACTGGATTTTGGGATAGTATCCCGGCGCAAAACAAACTACGTGCAGAGCTACAAAAACTCCTGTTGTCACCTGAATTTGTTGTTTATCCCAAAATTACCTCTAAATACAAGGAACTTATTTCGAGAATTATGGAGTTGGCTAAAGCCAATCATTTTAAAATGATTCAAGACTAATGCAATTTGAATATTTGATAAAATACAGCAACCGTAAAACGCTTAATATTACTGTTGAGCGTGATAGGCAGGTAGTTGTACATGCTCCCACAAACCTCTCTGAGGATAAAATTAGAGAGATTGTCAGTTCTAAGACGGACTGGATTATGGGGAAACTAATGCATGTACAAAAATATCCTGCTGTTGCTTCTGCAAAAGAATTTGTATCTGGTGAAGCTTTAATGTATTTGGGTAAAAACTATCAATTATTAGTTATCGATGCTGAGATTGAAGGGATTGAATTAGACAAGCAATTTAAAATTTCAAGAAAAAATCAAGCCTTAGCGAATGACTTGTTCAAACAATGGTATAAAAAGCAAGCTATTGAAAAAATTCAGCCTCTTGCCATAGAATACGCTAAGAATCTGGGCGTACAGTTCAATGAATGTAAAATTTCCGAAATGAAATATCGTTGGGGTTCCTGTACCCCGAAGAATAACATTAATTTCAGCTGGAGAATTATCAAAGCCCCAATGTCTGTTATCAGATACATAGTAGTTCATGAACTCATTCATTTAATTGAAAGCAATCATACTCCAACTTTCTGGAATATTCTTTCAATCCAAGTGCCCGATTATCAAAAAGCAAAAGACTGGTTGAAAACGAATGGCCATTTGTTAGAGGTTGATTTCTAAATAAAATCATAGGTATCAATTGCTTTTTATATTCCAACAGTGTAGAAATTCCTTAATTCGTTTTAGTGAATGGATAACTTTGAGAATCTAAAATTGTAATTAAGCACATTATTGTCCGACCAAAATGTTTGATAAATAGATGCTGTTTTTGGTTGTTTATTTCTCCTTTACATTCTCCATCCCCTTATCAAGAATGGCTTTTGCTGCTTTAATCAGAGCTTCTTTTGAGCCAAGTACAGGATTCGTTGCCAACGTAACTGCTGTTTTTGTCCAACTTAAAGCAGATGATGTTTTTCCAATCAATTCTTTCTCTATGCCAAAATGACCTTGACTGAGCGTATTGGTAAATTTACCTTTTAGAATGCCTGTAGCATGCCTAATTTGGTTTTTAGCAAAACGATTATCAAGGTACTGATGATTTGATTTAAGATATTTATTTTGAGCTGAGTAGTTAAATGTATTATTAAAATCTGCGATGGAGTTCACCTGAAATTCTTTTAATACGAACCCTCTTGTCATAGATTGTCCATCTTTTCTCCATTGGTCATTTTTGTTTTTAATGTTAGGATTCAGTTTGATTTTTTTATTTGCATCCATACGAGAAACCACCACATGAACATGAACATTAAATCCTTCTTTTTGCTGTCCTTTTATTTTTGCACCATCCAAAACCGTTTTGTCATTATGCTTATATGTTCGATTGATCTCCACTTTTGATACATACACTAATTGTTGGTGATCTGTAATGCCATTGCGATGAAACGCTCTTGCATAGTTATCCATCACCTTTGGAATGTATTTCTTCTCAATGGACTGGATAACATGTTCTTTTTCTTTTGGCGATAGTCTTTCAAATGAAAGATCGCCTTTAGGTGTATTTCTATCAATTAGTTGCAAACGGTTTAATGAACGATGTTGATTTACTAAATGAAGAATTTCATCGGATGACGGATTTACTGTTATCATATAAAAACGTGCAGAATTTCTGTGTAACCCCGATGTGTTTTTATCTATAAGATTAATGGCTTCCAATTCGTTTAAAACATTGCCGTTTTTGTCTTTAAATGCGGTTTCATCTTCTTTTGACAGATAACACATTAAGTCGGAGCATGAGCTCTTGTTATTTAGTCCTTTGCCAGCAGTTGTTTTTATATACATAATTCGGAGTTAGTCTATTGAGATTTTGAATTTATCGAGTATTGTAAACACCTCATTTATCCCAGACTTGTCCATCAAATATTTTGTGTCGTCAAACCGATACTCAACAGATAGAGCTAAAAGTTTTTCTCTAATATCATTGACAAGTAATATGATTTTATCATCGGCTTTTATTTGATTTGCAAAAATTCTTTGCTTCTCGTTTTCGAGTTGTTGAGAGAGGAGCTTAATTTCATCTTTCAATCGAATTTTTTCAAGAATATTTCTTGCGGCTTGGACGACATTCTCTTGGTTTTTTTCGGCAGTACTCTTCTTTGGTTTTTCTTTTTTGCTATTCTGCATTTCAATAATAGCCATCTGAACTGGCAAGAGACGATTCTTTTCCAAAGTATGAATGGTTCTCTGTACATCCTCAATTTTTCGAATGACTCTTTCAATGGATCCACCTTGATGACGTTTTGGATTTATATCTGTTTGAATAAAATAAAGCAAGGCTGCCTCCAAATAAGAATCAATAGTTTCTTTGCCGCGTAGCTGATCTAAAATATTCTTAGTGGTCTTGTTGATAGTGATGTTAATTGTGTTTCGTGTCATAAAATGTAGGTTTATGTGTCGGTTTCCCGTATGATTAATAGTTTGATTAATAATGCTTAATGTGTTATTTTACATGTCTAAACACACTTATTAGTGCAGGACAGTCATTTTGCATTTCGCTAATAATAAAACGCTTACGCTTATTTCTCGAACGCAGGTGCGTACTACTTCTTGCTCTTACATAAGCGTAGAAACTTATGTTAATTTAATTGCCTTTTATTAATCTGAATTTGTTGTTTACACCCTCACTATTATTTTTTCTTTTAATCACAAAAACACTCTCAATGAAGTGCGGAATCAGAGTCAAGGGCGACAAGAAAAAATACAACCTGAAGCATGAAGGTGGAGATTTTTTTGTGGTCGTTTATTTACCCTTGATTCGGGTGTAGCACGAAATTTGCTTTGTTTTTTGATTAAGAGAAAGCCTACTATTAGGGAACTTCTCTTCTATCACAATGAAAAGAAAATGCCAAGATGAATCCCCTTATATCGTGGAGTTAGGATGCCTGATGATGAAAATTTGTTGTTTTGTTGTAAATCTCTATATCTTGCATATAAATAATACCTTATAAATACAACACCGACACAACAAAACAATAACCTGTTGTTAATCTTCACAACAATTGAAAATTTGTTGTGCGTTTGTTGTGACGTTGTTGTTGTTTTATTTTATTGATATATAGTTATATAAAAACAAAACACAACATTACAACAAGGTTTCATCTATCAAAGCCCGTTTTATCTCAAAATATCTACCTTTTCTTTTCATTGGAAACAGTTCGCCATCCATCCCAATCCGATAAAACGTGTACTCACTATTGTGCCTTGATTGCAAATGCCAACTATCTTTTAGAACACTTCTGATCTGAGTAATATCAGCTTTAATCCCGATATCATGGATTACATCCACTAAGTCTTTCGCCGTACAGCAAATTTCATCCTCATTCAATAGCTCCATAACCTCACTGCAATAATTTGCAATTTCAACTTCAATTTTGTTCGAGTTGTATTGTTTAATTTTGCGCAATGCAGGCGTTTCCAATAAAGACGGATTGAACCACATGCGAGACTCTTTTGCTGTAGAAAGTTTTCGGCGTCGAAGAAAATAGAGAAAATGAGGAATCTCTTTGATCATCTGCTCACGGAGAAAGGTATTATCCGAAGTGGTTGGTCTTGGCCTCCTAACCCAGAACCTAGTTTCTGGCGGGGAAATAATAATTGGGGTGAGTTCGTTGTTGGAGCATAAGATGAACTTGGCAAAGAACTCTATCTCTTTTCGGTCTTTCCCTTTTGCCTCTATCTTAAAGTCCCCAGCTGTAGAAAGATTTTTTATCTTCTCAGTATCCTCTATTTTATTCAAGAGTACTTCATCGACAAGAACGAGAAGCCTATTTGCCCAGTCTGCATTGAACTGTGACCGAAAATCATCATTGGTGTTGAAAGTGGCATTTTTACCAAATATGGCTTTCATTAGGCGAAGAAAAGTCGTTTTTCCAGTACCTCGTTCATTAGAGACCAGAAGCAGTATTGGCAACATCTGTGTTGGTCGGATATATAAAATCTGAAGGTAATCTAAGCCTAATTCTATCTGTTCTTCAAAGATGTGTTGAAGAAACATTTGGATATGGGGAAACTCCCCTGAACAAGGCGTATGGCTTATCGGTTCATACTGGTTTAAGTATGTACCATAAACCTGCTGGTAATCGATGTGATTAGGAATTATACAAAAACCATCATATTTGTCTATGGCAGGTAGGTTGTTCTTTCCAAAATCCTGCCGTAACGTTTCATAACTCCATGCAACTTTATCTTCTACAAAATCACCGCTCATTAATGGCTTCTTGACGATTTTGTATAGTGTCGTTGCAACCCGGATATACTTTTCTTTGTCTGCCATAGCATTATTGAATCTTTTCGATGTTTCCGGTGAGTATCTTTTCTATATCCGATTTTTTGTACCGGACTTTACGTCCGATTCGAATTGGATTTAAATAGCCCCGTTTCTGCCAATGCCAAACAGTTGCATCACAAATGCCACAGAGATGCTTAACGTCTGCTTTTGTGAGATACGCCTCTTCTCGGTTTTTCTCTACTTCTAAAGAAGCAAGCTCTTCCTTTGCTCGATTGATTAATTGTGTGGAAAAAAGAATGAGATCTTCCCCACTTACTTCCAGCTTAATTTTGCCAGATCCATTTTCGATGATAGAAAATAAATTGTCCATAATATAAAATCTACCTGATGAGAGCTTTTTTGTCCGGTAGATGGATATAACAAAAAAGCCGAACCAATCATTTGGTTCGGCAAAATTACATATGGAATAAATTAATTTACAGGCAAATAAATAGAATATAATAGAATTCCAATTTATTCTACTTATCTATAGCTAATTTATTAATCAATTCATTTAATTTACTCTGATTAGCAATGCTTAGCCCATTCTTGTTGGTAAAATTACAGAATCCACTGTATGCAAAGTCAATATCATACGTGTTTAGTATAATGTTATAAAATGCTTTTTTGTCAGTTTCCTTGCCAATAAAACCATGATGAATTAAAGCTAAATATAACAGCCCTATGTCTAACCCCTTAGCCTTTTTGTAACCTTCTAATACATAAAATCTACATACATCTAATACATGATTTTTCCGATAGATGTTTTCAATATCAATAATATGATCAAGGGTCATTTTTTTTTCTTTAGGGAGACCCTTTTGTTTGTAATTCTTATAGATGCTTTCATCATTACATTTCGCATCAATATTCTCTAATTTGTCTCGCTTTATTGCATATCGATTCCACTTATCTACCAATGTCTTAAACTTTTGCCTGTCAAATGTTTCGCAGTTAAAATACTCCTCTATAATAATTTGCCCATATTGAAGCAATTCATACAAAGATTCTAACGCTGCATGATTTTTACCTGATAATTGAAGATGATTATGGCTATACTTAAAATTCTTTACATATCTATCATAGGAAAATTTTCCATATCGGACTGTTTTGTAACTATTGAAAGCTTCTTTGTAAATTTTATATTCAAAGTTTCGCTCTTTAGAATCAACAGAGTAAATGTATCCGCCGAATATTATCAGGGCGGGAGACATTATTTCAAGTATTTGTAAATTCAAAAGTATATCATCCATAATTATCATTCTTCTATTTTAATAAATCTACCAACTCCTTTTTCATATCTTCATCAATTTCCCGATAACGAGCAAATGCTTTTGAACCCTCTTTATGCCCGGAAAGCGCACCTACCAGATTAGGATCTTTAACCTGCTTGTATAGGTTCCCAACAAAACAACGTCGGGCAATATGCGAGCTGGCTATTTCATTTAATCGGCGTTTTTCTTCTTCTCGTGTAGTTGGATTGATTATGGTAACCATCCGGTTTAAGCGCGCGGCTAAGAAAATTCGCTTAATTGCAACATTGTATTTTTGTTCGGAAATAAATGGCAATAATTTATCCGAAGTATCAGTATATCTTTCGAGAATTTCTTTCGCCGTAGAGTTTAATGGAACTCGAATAGTCAATGGTCGCCCTTCCTTTGTTTTCTTTGGAATGTATTCAATAGCCCCATTGATAATGTTGGTTTTAGTCATTTTCAGTAAGTCACCAACTCGGCAGCCAATCAAACATTGAAAAACAAAAATATCTCGTTGGATTGCCAATTGTGGATGGTTTTTGAGGTTCGTGTGGTATAACTGATTCCGTTCTTCTATGGTTATGTAGTAGGGTGTACCATAGACAGCCTCTTCCATAGGGAAATGATCGAATGGCTTGTTTGTAGTCTTTTTATTTTCATAGCACCATAAAAAGAATGTTCTCAATCGACAAAAATTATCGATTAAAGTATTTCTTCCCCGGGGTGCTGGGATTCTATTTTCGGGTACGTGCTTGTATAGCGTGGGATATTGTTGGTAATATTTATATTCAAGCTCAAAAAAATTCCACAATTCACGAAGTGTATCTGCCGATATAAGGTCAATATCCAACCGAAAATCTTTCTGTCCTCGTTTGGTCATGCGGATGAATAGTTCAAATCGTTCTAATCGGCGCCGAATAACCTTAAAATTCTTTTTGCGAACGTCTGATAGCCGATGCTTCAATAGAAATTCATCAAAGAGTTCAAAAAAAGAGGGCGGATTTATCTCTGCAGTTCTATATTTACTTGGATTGTAGTATTTATCCAATATTGGCTTCAACCAGTCTTTGTTAATTGATTCAATATTAGCATCCCGATACTCTTTCTCAAGGAATGTTTTTAACTCTCGAACTCCTTCATTGATTTTTGCCCTTTCGTCTTCACTGCAAATAACTTTGCTTTTGACTCCTTCTGTTTTAGGATCCCATTGATTTGGATTAATCGTCAATTGAGAAGGGGCAATAGAATCAAACTTTCTTCCATCACGAATACGGACATATATTGTCGCTAACGAATCAATGTCATGTCTCTTGACATTCTTCTTTATTACAAATGTTACCTTCATAATAGATGCGTATTATTACATCACAAAGGTAAATATTTTCCCCACATTTTCCCCACACAGATTAAAGATGATTCAATCAAACTTGATTTTTCTAAATTTAATATGATTTATATATATTGATATACAATTATATACAACGTGAATCTGGTTTATATAGATTGGATTGTGTTTTATTTGGTTTGATATTTTCGATCCCGGCTCTGGGTACTTCCCAAAAACAACCCTAATTGATACACATCAGTTAGGGTTGTTTGCTTTTATGCTTTCCTGTTAAGGCATATAGATAAGCGGAACTAATCTCTATTTTCCCGTTTCATCGACTGATTTTAGCTGCTTATCCTTTTAAACGCGTGAAATCTCTATTTTTTACCTATTTTTGAAGGATAATTTCATATCTACCTAGTGTCGTCTGTTGGCTACATAGGCACTCATATGTTGATTTGTTTCTAATTTGATAGTGTAATGGCAAATAAATCCGCAGTATTTCCTCGCAAGGAGGATAAGACAATTGCATATCTGAAGAATATAGTGAAGAGTCCGTTTATCGAAGTGGGCGATTATTCGTTCTATCATGATTTTGAGAATCCCCTCGATTTCGAACGTAAGTGTGTGTTGTATCACTATCCATACGTGAATAATGATCGCCTCAAGATTGGAAAATTTTGCTCAATTGCAAACGGTGCAAAGTTTTTGTTTAATGGAGCAAATCATACGCTCGGTTCGTTGTCAACGTATCCGTTTCCGGTGATGGCCGGAGAGTGGAATTTGGATGTACCTGTAACCAATGCCTGGGATAATAAAGGAGATATTGTTGTCGGTAACGATGTCTGGATCGGATTTGAGGCTGTGGTATTGGCTGGCGTTACCATTGGAGATGGGGCTATTATCGGTTCGCGTGCGGTGGTGACCAAAGATGTTGCGCCCTATTCCATTGTGGGGGGAGTGCCGGCAAAATTAATCCGGAAACGTTTTTCGGATGAAAAAATAGATGAATTGTTACGCAGGGCATGGTGGAACTGGAGCGAAGAGCAAATTAAGTGTAATTTGAATAAGATAATGGGATTAGAATAATTTGCGATTGATAGGCGAATCGGATGTTTGCTTTTATGGCCGGAAACAAAGAAAGGATTGCTCCCTCACGGAGGCAATCCTTTCTTGTGTAATTAAATCAGGCTGTGTGTTAATAGGCTTTTTCGAGGGCCTGAGCAATATCGGCAATAATGTCGTTTGCGTTTTCGATGCCCACCGAGAAGCGGATCAGGTCGGGAGCTACCCCTGCGGCGATCAGCTGTTCGTCGCTGAGTTGGCGGTGGGTATGGCTGGCCGGGTGAAGCACCGAGGTGCGGGCATCGGCTACGTGTGTGACAATTGCTGCCAGTTGCAGGTTATCCATAAAACGAATGGAGTTTTCGCGACCGCCTTTCAGTCCGAAGGTAAGTACGCCACACGAACCGTTGGGTAGGTATTTTTGTCCCAGTTCGTAATACTTATCGCCCTTTAGTCCGCAATAGTGAACCCAGGCTACGCGTTCGTCCTTGCTCAGGTATTCGGCTACTTTCTGCGCATTTTCGCAGTGACGTGGCATCCGCAGGTGCAACGACTCCAGTCCGAGGTTGATAAGAAATGCGTTGTTGGGTGCCTGAATAGAGCCTAAATCACGCATCAGTTGCACGGTGGCTTTGGTGATGTAGGCCATTTTGCCGAAACTTTGCGTATAGATCAATCCGTGGTATGAATCGTCGGGAGCAGTGAGCCCGGAGAATTTGTCGGCATAAGCATTCCAGTCGAAATTGCCACTGTCGACCAAAGCTCCACCTACCGTGCTGGCATGTCCGTCCATGTATTTGGTAGTAGAGTGGGTGACGATGTCGGCTCCCCATTCAAACGGACGGCAGTTGATTGGTGTGGCAAAGGTGTTGTCCACAATCAACGGTACTCCCTGGCTATGGGCTATTTTTGCCACCTTTTCTATATCGAGTACCGCTAATCCCGGGTTGGCAATGGTTTCGGCAAACAATGCTTTGGTGTTGGGTCGGAATGCGGCCTTGATCTCCTCTTCGGGGGCATCCTGATCAATAAATGTGACTTCGATGCCCAATTTTTTCATGGTGACGGCAAACAGGTTGAAGGTGCCACCATAGATGGCGGTAGTGCTTACAAAATGGTCGCCGGCTGAGCAGATGTTGAAGATGGCATAAAAGTTGGCCGCTTGTCCCGATGCGGTGAGCATGGCACCTACGCCACCCTCGAGTGCCGCAATTTTAGCGGCTACCGCGTCGTTGGTGGGGTTTTGCAGGCGGGTATAGAAATAGCCGCTCTCTTCCAGATCGAACAATTTTCCCATCTGTTCGCTGGTGTCGTATTTGAATGTGGTACTCTGATAGATAGGCAGGACGCGGGGTTCTCCTTTTTGGGGTTGCCATCCGCCCTGTATGCAAATGGTTTCTAAGCTTTGTTTTGTTTTCATGATTTGTCTCTATATCAATAACGTTATCGTCTATTTCAGGAGGGGATGTTTGTCGTATAGCCGCCGGGTTAACGAATGCGAGCGGGTATGGAAAATAAACATCGGTAACGTGGCTCCGATGGCCAGCAAAAAAATGACTGTAAAGGTAACGATTCCGTTTGAGAAAAACATCTCCATATACTTCACTTTTAAGTCGGGTTGATTCATGTTTTGCAGAAACATGATTTGCGAGAAGATGGTGTTGTAGGCATATTTTCCCGGAATCATTGGCAACAGGGCAGGGATAAAAATCACGGTGGTGGGACAATAAATCGGTTTTCCGAGCCAGAGACTACCAAAGCCGATAATAAGTCCGCTGATTAAAGAGGCCGATGCAATGTCGACATGTAGGTAGGTCATCAGGCAAAAGCGGCAGGCATGGCCGATAGCGCCCAGCAAGGCAATAAACTTAAAAGCCCGTTTCGGGGGATTGGAGATGGCGCCGAAACCGATGGCTGCAATGGCGCCGAATAATCCGTCGGAGATTATATCGAATATTATCATACTAAGCGATTTGTAAAAAGGAATAGTGTAAAGGATAGGCCGATGGCGATACAGATAATCAGCAAAAGGGCATTCGTAAGCCGGCTGATGCCGGTAAGGGTATGTCCTTCTAAAATGTCGATTACACCGTTAATGAGCGGAACTCCAGGAATAAGATAGAGAACACTGGTCGCCAGCGCAATTTCCGATGTGGTATTGAATAATAAAGCCATGGACGAAATCATGGAGGCGATGAAGGCCGAAACGATAAAGATGATGTAGTGGTTTGTCTTCCGTGCTTGCATAAACATTCGGGTATAGAATCCTGCAAATGTGGCGATGCAGACAATAAGCATCGAGAGCCAGTCGCCACCGAAGAGGCGACAAAAAGAGGCGTTGGCAAGGCCTACCAGCAGTAAAACCAACCACTGATTCATCCGTGGAGCGGAGACAATCTTTTCGTATTTTTCTTTTATTTCTTCGAAGGAGAGTTTCCTATCAACGGCTTCCCAACTCAGACCGCTGAGTTCGGAGTTGTGCTCGAAACTGATGGGTAATGCTGGAATTTCCACCACTTCGCTGAAAATTTGCTGAGTTTCGTTCTTTTGTATCGTCAGAATGATACTTTTTTGAAAAACACTGATGTTGACATCGAAATTCAACGCGTCGCCTAACCGCTTGGTATTGCGTATTACCCGCGAGGTATGTATGCCACAACCCATCAGGTGAGCGGCATATTCGGCAACAAATTTTACTTGATCCATTCACAAAACTGTTAATCGCGATGTGCCCGAATTCTCTTCAGAGACATCACAGGTTCATATTCCATCTTGTTTAAGCAGGAACACTCTCGAACGTTCATTACCAATGACCGGACGAAAATGACATTCCGGAGCAATAGCACGGCTATAATTTGCGCAAATAGTAGACAAATATAAGCGTAGTCGAAATAATTCGGTATAGTCGAAAATCTTTTTAGAAAACAAATCTGTAGTCTTTCAATCATCCAATCCCCGGGATTCCTGGTATTATGTTACATGGCAGGTCTTCTGACTTGCTCCCGTTTCGAAAGCCTTCCCGTTTTCAGTTATCAGTTATCAGTTGCCAGTTATCATCTATTTCTAACTGTTCACTGTTTACTGTTCACTGTTTTACAGTGGCAAATAGTATGATTCGAAACGTTGTAAAGAGCTTACAGCAGCGGGACTGTTCAGGATTCTCACCTGATTCCCTTTTAATCGCCTTTTGCGGATGCAGCCGGCGAACCAATGTGAATGCAAAAATAGCGTTTTTTTTTGGTATTGAAAAGCTGACAGGGTCATTTACAGGGGATAATGTATTTTCGCTTGTGTAAGCGTCTGTTGTTTTTTGCAGTAAGAGAGAAAGATAATGAAACTCAATACCGGATTTTTTTCAAAAAAGATGTAATATTGCAGCCGTTTATGCGACTAATAGAATAAACAAAAAAGAGTTAACATGCATGTTGCCGTGCGGTTTTCATAGCAGGGTCCGCTTGAGCCCGCAGAATTTACTCTTTATGAACAATTTTTAATTGAATGGAAGATCAACAACATTTTGTATCATTGATTGAGCAAAACAAATCGTTGATATACAAGTTTTGCTATATGTACGCCAACGAAGCCGATACTCCGCAGGATCTTTTTCAGGAGGTGGTGCTCAATATGTGGAAAGGTTATCCCTCTTTCAGAGGCGATAGTAGTATTCAGACCTGGATGTACCGGATTGCCCTGAATACCTGCGTGACCTTTTTGCGTAAATCGGGAGCGAGGCCTAAAACAACCTCCCTGTCGGAGGATATGATTGTGTACGACGATGAAACCGACACATTGCAAATTAAGGAGCTTTACACGCTGATTAATCGCCTGAATGAAATAGAAAAAGCGATCGTATTGCTCTATCTCGAAGAGCGATCGTATGATGAAATTGCTCAGATTGTAGGGATTACCCGCACTAATGTCGGAGTGCGCATCAACCGTATCAAAGAGAAATTGTCACAAATGTCGAATCATTAACGAGCCGTAATTATGGAACTTAACGAAATAAAAGATAGATGGAGTGATTTGAACAGCCGCCTCGAAAGGACCGAGGTGCTGAATAAAAGAGTAATTCTTGAATTGTTGAACACACGCCAGCAATCGGCAAAAGATAAATTGATACGTTACGAAGTAGTCTTCCTTATTTTGTGTATTGTCTTTACAGGTTTTACAATAGCGACCAGTTTCGCCGGTTTTTATGCCCCATCTACCATTATCATTTTGTCAACGATATTTGTATTGTGCGGGTTGTGGCAGATCTATAAAATTATTTTGCTGAACCGTATGCACATTGATACTTGTTCTACTAATCAGCTATTACATAAGGCTATCCGCTTTAAGGTAATTACCCGAATGCGGACTGTGGTGGGGCTGATATTGATAGTGCCATTGTTTGTGGCAATGGTGATGCTTGATAAAAACCTGAATAACACTGCTGCAATTACAGGTGTTATTGTGGGGGGATCTGTGGGATTGGGTATAGGCTTGAGTCTTTTCTTCAAGAATCTGAAAGATATCGATTCGCTGGTAAAAGGTTATAAAGACTTGAACGAATTCGACAATGAATAAGTAGTTTGCGGTATAAAAGGCCCGGCGTTTGCTCATGGTAAGTAACGCCGGGCTTTTTTGTTCAGGTCATTACAACCGGACAAGAATAGAGAGAGGGAGAAGCTGTAATGTGATAAAACAATGCCGATACTATCATGAGCCATGTCAGATAATATCGGCATTGTTAAAATAGCGAGCGTGCCTCGCTTATTTCGTGAGTGTCTTTATTTTTTCAGACGATTTCACTACATCATGCACTTTTTCGGTAACCGTTTTGGAGGCCACCTTCAGGTTCAGATGTTGTTTTATGTTTTGCGACGAAGCACCGATCTGGATATCATAGGTGCCTGCATCGGCAACCCATGCGTTGATATTGGCATCAAACGAAGCCAAATCATTCAATGATACGGTCATGTTTACGGTTTGCTCTTCACCGGGCTGAAGCAGTTTCGTTTTTGCAAAAGCTTTTAATTCCTTTTTTGGCTTGTCCAGAACATTCGATTTGGGTGCCGAAATATAAAGCTCTGCAACTTCTTTTCCTGCAATTGTACCACTGTTTTTTACTGTTACGAAAATGGTGTATTTGCCCTTTGTTTCCTTTACGGCAGCGTTGCTAAAATCAAAATGGGTATAACTCATTCCATAGCCGAACGGATATGAAACCTGTTTTCCGAAAGTATCGAAATAGCGATAGCCTACGTAAATGCCCTCTTCATAGTAAGTGTAATCGATATTCCGAACAGGATCGTGTGCGGGAATATTTCCGGTTAAACCACCTATAACGGCCTTTGTATCCGGGGTATAGTCATATGGAAAATTTGAGGACGAAGCGGCCTCCATGTAATTAACAGGAAATGTCATGGCCAGTTTTCCGGAAGGATTTACCTTTCCGCTCAGAATATCGGCAACAGAGTTGCCACCTTCCTGACCGGCCTGCCAAGCCAACAGAATAGCATCGGGCAATTCTTTCCATGAAGTAGTTTCTATCGCGCCTCCGATATTGAGAATGACCACCACTTTTTTCCCTGCTTTGTGATAGGCGGCACATACCTTTTCAAGCAGCTTGTGTTCTGCATCCGAGAGTAAAAAATCGTCCTCTATTTTACGATCGAAAAATTCTCCCGATGTGCGTCCCAATGTGATAATTGCTACGTCATTTGCCGTTACTTGTGTTGCCAAGGCAGCTTCGTCGGGAGTCATTTCTGCTGTTCTTTTCTTCGGCAGGAAGTTGGCAAACGGATTGCTTTTATCCGGTTTGTTTTTCTCTTTTTCGGCTACTATATATTCCGTATATGCCGCTTTTACCCCTTCATCGAGCATATAGCCGGCATTGGATAGTCCTTGTGTCAACGAAATGGTATAAGCTCTGTTTACGTCACCGCTACCCGTTCCGCCCGCAATAAAGTCGTAGGATGTAATGCCATATGCTGCAATTTTTTTTACCTCTTTTTTGATAGGTAAAGTATTGGTATCGTTTTTCAGCAAAACCATTCCTTCGGTAGCCGATTCGCGTGTTACTGTGGCATGAGCCTGCAAATCGGGCTTATTGGAATAGGCGTACTTCTTGAAACGGGGAGAATTTACGATAAGCGTTAAAATACGGCTTACATTGGCATCTATATCAGCTTTGCTGAGAGACCCGTTCTTTACAGCTTCTATAATGTCTTTGTATTGCTGAGCGGTACCGGGCATCATCAGGTCGTTTCCGGCATGTACCTGAGCCGGCGTGTTTTTACCTCCGAACCAGTCGGTCATTACCGTTCCTTTAAATCCCCATTCGTTGCGGAGAATGTCTGTGATTAAGCCGTGACTTTCGGACGTGTATGTGCCGTTAATTTTATTGTACGATGTCATTACAGTCCATGGATTTGATTCTTTTACGGTTATCTCGAATTCCTTCAGATAAATCTCGCGAAGTGCGCGTTGCGTCATTCTGGCATCATTTCCCATGCGGTTCGATTCCTGGTTGTTGCCGGCAAAATGTTTGATGGAGGTTCCTACACCATTTGATTGAATTCCCCTGACGTATGCAGCCGCAATTTTGCCTGCAATAACAGGATCTTCCGAATAGTATTCGAAATTGCGTCCACACAAGGGGTTACGCTGTATATTCAATGCCGGAGCCAGTAGTACATCGGCACCATACTCCAACACTTCGTTACCCATCGCTTTGCCTACGCGTTCCACTACATCGGTGTTCCAGGTCGATGCTAAAAGTGTGGCTACCGGAAATGCCGTACAGTAGTAGGTTCTAATATCTCCTTTTCGTTGGGGTTGGATACGCAGTCCGGCAGGACCATCGGCCAGTACAATTGCAGGAATGCCTAATCGGGGAATGGGATTGGTGGTACCGGCAGCACCGGGTACGAGATTTTGTGTTTCTCCTACCACGGCGTTGCCTCCATTCATGCCTGCCATACCGGTACCTATCAGCAATGTTGCTTTTTCTTCCAATGTCATTGCCTTCACAATGTTGGCAATAGGAGCATGTCCCAGTTGTGGTGCTGTTTGTGCCGGTAACGAGATTGTAGCACTGGCACATAAGCAAGATATAATTATTTTTTTAATCATGTGGCAAAGATTATTTCTGTTTGAACAATAAAGGTGCGAATTCTGAAAGATAGATACGCCAGTTTTTCCAGATATGTCCTTCTTCCGTTTCATAATAGGTGTATTTATATTTGTTCTGATCCAATAATTTGCGGTAGTCGGCATTTGCCTGATACAAGAAATCGGTTTTCCCGATTCCAATCCAGTAAAGCGCAGGTTTCTTTCCGAATTGGGTTTTTAATTTGGAGTCAAAATTATCATATACGGGAGACTTAACATCTTTGTTGGGCATAATGGCGGCAGAAAACAAGCCGACATAATCGAACATGTCGGGATATTGGTTGGATATGTGGAGAGAATGAAAACCACCCATTGAAAGGCCAGCGATGGCACGACCCGGTTTTCCGGCAATCGTTCGGTAATTGCTGTCGATAAATTTGACCACATCGGGGAAACTGATTTCCATCGCTCCGTCCATGGTTTTGGGGAGTTGCATAATGGGTTTATAGAAACCCAACGCCGATTCACCGGGAGCCGCCTCCTGAGAAACATTCCCATTGGTCATCACTACAATCATCTGTTTTGCTTTGCCTTGAGCAATTAAATTGTCTAATATCTGAGCCGTTCGTCCGAGTGCGATCCAGGCTTCTTCGTCGCCGCCCATTCCGTGAAGTAAATAGAGCACAGGGTAGTGATTTTTGCTCGTTTCATAACCGGCCGGAGTATACACAGTCATGCGACGTGTCATGTTTAACGTAGGACAGCTATACCAACGACGAGCTACGGTTCCGTGCGGTACTTCATTTACTTTATACAAATCGGCACGTCCGCCGCCAACTATAAAAACATTTGTAACTGTTGAAACGTCGCGAATCAGATAAACATTGTTGGGGTCTGTTGTTCTGAGTCCGTCGACAATAAATGAGTAACTGTAAAGTTCTGGTTTTAATGGTTCCGGAGTTGTATACTCCCATAAGCCATCCTTTCCTTCTTTCAGGTCGACACTACCCGGCATATCAAATTTGCCGTACTGAGTGTCAACTTTTTGCGTAGGCAAAAAGTCTCCTGTAAGTTGTACCGTGATAGCTTTAGGAGCTTTGAAGCGGAAAGTAACGGTATTGTTCGGATTTATTTCCGGGGATGTAATACCTGGGCCTCCCCATTCGAGATTTTGTTGTGCCATTAGGGCTACATTTGCCATTAAGGCTACTACAATAGAGATTACAATTTTTTTCATGTGTTGGTTTATTTGTTGAAGTTTACATGAAATACCCATATCGGTTGTTGTGCTTTTGTTTGCCTTCAGTGAGATATGGATATTGCATTGGTGAATTTTTCTGTTTTTGTAATTACTGAAACACCCATGCGTCATGCCATTATTTGTGAGCATGGGTGTTTCGGTTAGCAAGAAGTGCCCGGTGTCTGTTTTTAAAATGTATTGAATAGGTTTACCATCCTGGATTTTGAGTCAATTTAGGGTTGACGCTAAGTTCGGATGCAGGAAAAGGTAGTAACTTGTTGCGTTCTTTGAAACCTGCCGCACTGTTGGTGATAAAAGTACCATCTCCTCTGGGTACGGATTGACCTTGTGTCGCCAATACGGAAGTGGCATCTCCCCATCGAATTAAATCCTGATAACGAACGCCTTCCACACAGAGTTCGCAACGTCTTTCTTCTTTAATGTCATTGAGGGTGAGCGATGCCAGAGAATTCAACTTCGCTCTTGTTCTGATTTTGTTGATGCAAATCAATGCACTGTCGTTTTTGGAGGCCTGGAAGAAAGCTTCGGCAGCATTCAACAATACTTCTCCATAACGCATTACGCGGATATTGTTACTACACATAATCCAATTGTTCCATCCGTTTTCCGTTTCGGAGTTGAGGTAACGGTGTTTATACATAAAATATCCTTCGTTGGCATAAGGTAATATGCCGGGAGTATTGGGCACAACGCCAAATTTTGACGCTATTTCGGCTGTTGTAAGCAATGTATTTACCCTGCGGTACCCGTTAACACCATCGTGAGCTACAAATGCGTCATATAATGTTTTCTTTGGATTCAGAAATCCCCATCCGGCAGGCATAAAATCAAATGCCATGGCAGGGAATATATTCATTTTGTCGGCTCTCCATCCTATCATAGTGCTTGCCATTTGTCCCTGGGTATAACCGTTGGCAGCATCTTTCACAAAATTGGGTTCAAGTACCGACTCTACGCCAAAATCAGTAGATTCACGCAGCACTGTCGAATAGTCGGTTGTAAGATTGTACTCGTTCGATTTGATGACAGCGGAAAATTGAGCAGTGGCCTGAGTATATTTCTTTTCAAAGAGGAATACTTTGCCAAGAAGAGCTTGTGCTGCCCCTTTTGAAAAATGGGTTATGCTTGTTTGTTTGCTTTTTGCCGGCAATACACTAATGGCATTGCTCAAATCACTTTCGATTTGTGCCCATATTTTCGAAATGTCACCATTGGGTTGCGCTGCAGTGCTATTGTCGAGAACTTCAGTAACCAATGGCACCGGTCCCCAAAGGGTAACCAAATCAAAATAGGTAAGGGCTCTGAATGCTTTCGCTTCGGCAATTGCTTGTGTGCGAATATTGCTTTCCGGCTTAAAATTGTTGATTACAAGGTTACAACGATAAATCATTTTGTAATAATTGGAAAATACGCCGGATAACGAACTGTTGTCCGAACCGAAACGATATTCATTTAATTCTTCAAAAGCAGCATTGTCCCCGCGGGCACCTCCACCGCAATAAACATCATCCGAAAGCAGGTTTTTTAGGAAAAATATGTTGAACTGGTTATCTCTCCATTGTGTGTAAACGGCAGTGAGGGCTTCGGTGGCATCGGCATCCGTTTTGTAAAAATTATTCAATGTAGTCACTCCTTGTTGGGCTATATCCAACCTGTCATTGCAAGAGGAAAGTCCACCGAACATTGCAATTAAACTTATGATGATAAAATATTTTGTTTTCATGTGTATGCTTTTTAATTATAGTTTCCTGCCATGTTTTCAAGTCCACGACATGATAGATCTTATTTATTGTTAGAATGATACGGTAAGTCCTACTACCATCTTCTTTGAGTTGGGATAGAAGCCTTTGTCGAGTCCCATACTGTTTGTGGCGTTGGTAGATGCTTCCGGGTCCATTCCCGGATAATTTGTAAATGTAAACCAATCATCGAGAGAGGCATATACCCTCAAGCTGCTGATAGCCAATTTGGATAAAATGCTACCTGGTAGGCTGTAACCAAGTTGAATTTGCTTGATTTTGAAATAATCTCCGTTAAAGATTACGCCGTCGCTTTGCCAGTATAGCGCTTCATTGTTGCAGTTAGGACGAGGACGTGTAGCATTGCTATTTGCCGATGTCCAGCGGTCGGTATAGTAAACTTCGAGGCGATTGCCGGTCGGACGGTCGGTACGAATCATTCCCAACATAAGCTGGTTTCCTCCGGCTCCCGAACCGAAAGCAGTAAAGTCGAAACCTTTGTAGGATAAGTTTACCGTTACCCCGTAATTGTATTTTGGAATACCACTGCCGATCTTGGTTTTGTCGTTGTCGTTAATTAAACCGTCATCAGTTCTGTCGACAAAAATAGGTTCTCCTGTTTTGGAATCGATTCCTTTGGTTTGATAGCCTCTGAAATACCATACAGGGTATCCTTGTTCGAATGCCGTTACCGATTTTAGGTTAACAGTAGCTCCGTCGATACGGGTAATGGTAGGATCGAGATATGTTACCTTGTTTTGCAGGGTGGCAATGTTTCCTTTTACACTGTATTGTACTTTGCCGATGTGGTCTTTCCATCCAAGTTCAAACTCCAGCCCTTTGTTCGATACATTTCCGGCATTGATAGGAGAGCCTGTATTTCCGGCTTCCAGCGGGGGGGTGCTGGCCGTAATTAAATCTTTTGTTTTTTTATCGAAATAGTCGAACGAGAATGTCAGGCGATCTTTGAAGGCGCGAAGGTCTAAGCCGAGATCCAACTGCTCGGAAGTTTCCCATCTCAAATTCGGATTGCTCAATTGGTTTGGATAAGAGGCTACTGTGTAGTTGGCTGCTCCTGAGGCATCGTACGAATATGCTCCCGAACTCGTGATGGAATTGTTGTATTGAAATCCTCCCAGATTGGCGAGGCTACCGTTTTGTCCCCAACTGGCACGTAACTTCAGGTTGGTAATCGGAGTCGACTTCGGAAAGAATTTTTCGTTCGAGATAACATAACCGGCAGAGAAGGCAGGAAAGGTGCCCCAACGTTGTTTGACGGGAAGAACTCCCAAGTCGGCAGCATCGCGGCGTACGGATGCCTGCAACATATATTTGTCTTCGTAGGTATAACTCAAACGTCCGAAATAAGAGAATTTACGGTTATAGGATTCAGTTCCTGCAAGTGTCTTGGTTGCTCCGGAAGTAAGGTATGAGAGATCGGCAAACAAAATATCGTCTTTAATCATCGGATTTCCGGATCCGTTTTGATAGGTAGAGGTATTGTCGGAATAAGCCATACCGATCATTGTGGTAAAATCGTGTTTATTAATGTTGAAATGATAGTTAGCAAAGTTTTCCCACTGATAGTAGAGATTGTCCATCGTGGTTCGGGTTACGGTCGGATTGGTGTTTAGCATGGTTGCATTCGCATAATATACTTTGGTATAGCTGCGGTTGTTTGAGTACCCCCCGTTAAAGCCCAGACGGGTTGTAACGGTAAGCCCTTTGACCGGTGTGAAATCTCCGAACACGGTTCCGATAGCATTCATACCGCTACCGTTACTCGTGTAGGCATCGCGATTGAGTAAAGGGTGAATTTGAGTACATTGAAAATAGCGGGAGAGTCCGTAATACAATCCATCGGAATTGGTTAGCAAAGTATAACCCGAGGTTATTGCTGTTTTCATAAAATCGGGCAAATTGTCTTTGGAATAATAAGCCGGAGTCAGCGGATCCATCATCAATACACCGCCTATCAATCCACCATATTCGGTATTTTCATTGGCTACACTGTTTTTTGTCCAACGGTCTATGGAAACATTAGCACCGACTTTCAGCCATGGCTTCATTTTGTATTCGGCATTAAGAGTTCCGGATAACCTGTTGTATTTATCTCCGGATCCCTTAACTATACCGTCGTTCGACAAACTTGATAAGGAGAGAAAATAGGTACCCTTGTCATTGCCACCCTGAAAAGAGAGATTGTGTTTGTACATCAATGCATCTTCAAAGGCGACATCAGCCCACTTCGTATCGGTTTTTCCATCCCAATACGAGAGCGCAGCATCGTTCAGTAAACCTCCTTCTTTCATGTAGGTTGCATATTCATTTGCATTCATTACCTTTGGAAGGTTGGATAAGCTATTGACACTCATTTGAAAATCATAGCTGATTTTACTCATGCCGCTTTTGCCTGCCTTTGTGGTAATAAGAATAACTCCGTTTCCGGCTTCTGCTCCATAAATAGCGGCCGATGCAGCATCTTTCAATACCTCCATCGAAGCTATATTATTGGGATCTATAGCACTGATGTCGGAAGTACGGAGTCCATCAACAATAAACAATGGAGTGGAGCTTCCATTTGAGCTGATACCGCGGATGTGCACTGTCGGCGATGAACCCGGAGCCCCCGAAGCCGACACGATTTGAACACCGGCTGTTTTTCCCTGCAAAGCTTCTTCGGCCCGGGTAATTGTCCGGTTTTGCATGTCTTCCGATTTTACCTGCGAAATAGCTCCTGTTACAGAGCTCTTTTTTTGAATGCCATAACCTACAACCACCACTTCTTCGAGTGCTTTGGTCTCTTCTGTCATAATAACGTCTACTTTGATTCTTCCAGCCACGGCTACTTCTTTCGGTTTGAAACCAACAAACGAAAAGACTAAAGTTGCGTTGGGTGCTGCGTTTACCTGATAATGACCATCGACATCGGTAATGGTTCCGCTACTGGTTCCTTTTATCATAACGCTCACGCCAATCATGGGCATTCCGGAGGATTCGGAAACAATTCCCGTAATTTTGCTGCTGTTTTGCGCGAACACAGAGGGGAAAACCGCAGCAAAAAAACAGAACAAGAACAAATATCTTAGCCAACTTCTTTGGATGGCATTCACATGCACGTTGATCATTTTACTGTTTTTCATAATGGATTAAGTTAAAGGTATTATCTATGGCTATTGACAATATTCAACAGCTCTTTATCGTGATTGTATTTGATTTCGCATTGATTGTTGAAAATCATGGTAGCTCCCTTTTGAGGATCAAAAGGTTTCCAATCGGGCAATCCGGTGGTATTGGGATTTCCTGTTTTTGCAAAGTTGATCCAGGCACTGCTCATTTTATCGGCCAGCGCGTACGCGGCCTCACCTCCTCCTGTCATGGTGCGGCTGTTGTAGATATTATTGAACACAAAGGGCAGCTCCATACAATGACTTGACCGGAATGCACCGTCAAGGATCGGAGATTCCCAGGTAAATAGATACATGTAGACCGGAGCGCTGCTACTATTTGCTTTAAGAGTGGCTTGTTGAACGGCCTGTGGTCTGAACATCATATCTACATCAAACAAGTCAACTGGTTTGAAGTCTGGGTAGGCTTTACCGAAGGCTTTCAGAAATTCGTCTGTTTTGGTTCCATATTGTTTGGTTAATTCTGCCTTTGCGGTCTCCATTGTGGCTTTTTTCAAGGCGGGGTTGCGGCTGCTTCCCATAAATTCGTGCAAGGTTGTCCCTATAATTACCGGAATATTTCCGGATGTTTCGTATGCCTGAGATGAGGAGGGTTGTATGGTTAAAACGTTTCCGTCTACTGTCGGACTCCACCCGAAGAGTAGTGACATAAGTCCTCCGGTGGTAGCCTCGGCTTTTACTTTAGCTATTGCTTTTTCTCCTGCATCCAATAATTTTTCATAAGGGATGTTTTTCAATTGGTCTATCTGGGAGGCATTGAGACCAAGCTCTTCCATCACTGTCACTCCGATCTGTTTTGAGTACTTTGAATCCATCATTTGTAGCATGGAACCACTTTCCACGATGGCTTTATCGAACAATCCTGTTGCAAGATGACAGGTCAGCAGGGCGGTTACCTTGCCGCCACCGCCCGATTGTCCGAATATGGTAACATTTGACGGATCGCCTCCGAAATTGACGATGTTGTTTTTTACCCATTGCAGAGCTGCAATCAGATCGAGTAGGCCCGCGTTTCCCGATCGGGCATACTTCTCTCCGAAAGCAGATAAATCCAAAAAGCCAAGTACATTGAGCCGATGATTGAGAGAGACGATAACGACATCTCCTTTTTTTGATAAATGCGCTCCGTCATAAGCCGGCAATTCCTGACCAGAGCCTGCCGAATATCCTCCGCCGTGCAACCATACCATCACCGGACGCTTTTTCCCGTCGTTGATTCCTTTGGTCCAGATATTCACCCGCAGGCAGTCTTCTCCGGGGAAACCGTCATCCCAACGAGACTCAAAAGCCATTTCATCCACCAACCATCCTGCACGTTTTTTTTGAGGACAGGTTGGCCCATAAGCCCTCGAACTCCTGATCCCATCCCATGGTTTGGCTTTTGTTGGCGGCATGAAACGCTCCGCCTGCGCGTAAGGAATACCTTTGTAAGTATATATTCCGTCTTCAATATATCCGGATACCAGTCCCGATTCTGTTTTTACTATCGCCTCGGAAGCAGAGGCCGTAATTTCTCCCTTCAGGCGGTTCTCAGTCGACCGAGAGACTTCGGGAAAGGCGGCATAGCTAAAGACTGGAATCAGAACCAGTCCAAACATTAAAAACTTTTTCATGTCAATCAGATCTTTAAGGTTATTTTGCGATTGCAATATTACGGTTTCGTAAAAAAACAGGATTGCTGATCTGATTTAAAAACTTACCTAATCTGTTTTTTCCATTTGTCGATTTGTATAAATAGTTGTCGATTTTATCAAAACAGGCTTTACAACATGTTTTTTTAGCTTTTCGTTTTCTACATTTGTATTCGATTCAAATTAATCTTGTCATTTTTTTCTTTCAGGCCAGTATTTAATATACCAACATAACCTTAATAAATCATGAAATATCTCTCTTTGTGGGTTTCCCTTATTGTATTCTTTTGTGTTTTATCTTGCGGCAACCATCAGCAAAAAAGAAGCTCGGATTTTGATAGCCAGTCCATCAGCAGGACTATTTCGAATCAAAAAGTGAATGCAATTGAAGAAGACGCTCAAGGCTATATTTGGTTGGGAACATTCAGAGGTCTAAACAGATATAATGGCAATGATTTCCACCAATATTTTAATACAGAGGATAGTTCCAGTGTTGCGGATAATCAGATCAAAGCTATTTACAAAGATTCTAAAGCAAGATTATGGGTTGCCACAGTAAATGGGATTTCTCTTTATGGTGCACAAGGAACATTTTTTACAGCTCCCATTGAGGCAAAAAGCCGTAATGCAATTCAGCTATTTGAGAACAAGGAGGGTACGATATTTGCCAATATGGTTTTTCAGCTTTGCGAGTACGATACTGAAAAGAAAAGATTTAAAGTTGTCATTGACCATTTTCTTGATGATGAAAGTTTTCTGAACACGTGTCATATTGATAAAGCAGATCGGATTTGGTCTGTTACATCTTATCATATCCGCTCCTACAGTAGCTCCACGCTAAAATTGCTCTCTGTAGCAAAATTAGAAAAACCGATTCATTACTCCTTCCTTCGTGACAATGGTGAACTTTGGCTCGCTGCTCAAAATACCTTGTCGATATACAATACCAATAGCGGAAAGTTCATATCCATTCCAACGGCAATCAGTCGGCATCCGGTTCTTTCAAAGTCCATTATTACCCTTATTCATCCGTACGACAATGTTTCGCTACTTATCAATACCCAGAAAGACGGTTTATTTCTGTATAATTCAAACTCAGGAAAAGTGATCGGACAAAACGAGAGTGGTTTCCCATTTGAGGCACCGAACTTTGAAATTACATCGATGTTTACTGATTCAAAGAAAAATTTGTGGATCGGATCTGCAGATCAGGGTTTTACTGTTAGTTATAATTACAAAAAACATTTTAATAACAACAGCTTTCTGCAAGCCCGTTTTCAAAACAAATCGGTCAGTTCTATCTACCCCGACAAAAATAAAAACCTGTGGATTGCAACAACCCTGCATGGTCTTTTTGTATATAATATAGAAAATCAGAATGTTAAAGAGGTAAGCACGGCTTCGTTCTTTACCGATGATAAATCGTATAAAGACAGAGTAAATCATCTTTTTGTGGATGTCGACAATAATATTTGGTTGCTTACCAATACCAGGTTATTGAAATGCCGCTATGTTAACAATATCCTGCAACGGCAGGAATCGTTTCCTTTTCCTCATCTATTGTTTGATATTACACAGGATCATAACGGAACCATCTGGGTCGCTGGCGGTGGTGAATATGTATTTGCGCTTCGCAAAGGCGAAAAGAGTTTCCGGAAAATACAGCTTTATCCGAAGGGATTTAACTTTTCGGCAAAAATTCTGACACTCTCTTCGGGAGATATTCTTGTCAGTTCCTTTAATCAGAATTTGAGACTGATTAATCCTGCCGATTACTCGGTAAAAGAAATTCAAATAAAAAAATATATGAAGCGATCGGTTTTTATCCCGATTGATTTGTACGAAGATTCGGAAGGGTATGTATGGATAGCGACCATCACAAACGGACTGTTGCGTTATTCGCTAAATACGCATAAAATAGAGCAGATGAACGGACTTTCCTGTAATGATGTCAGCAGTATTGTCGAAGATGTTCAGGGTAATATGTGGATCGGGACATTGTTTGGCTTGTGCAAATTTGACAAAACATTGCAACGCTTTATCCCCTATTATGCCAGCGACGGTATCGGAGGAAACCAATTTAACGAAAGGAGTGTCTGTACTTTACCCGACCATACATTGATATTGGGAGGGACTCATGGGCTTACCTTCTTTAATCCGCTCGATGTCAATCTGAAACGACAGATTCCGCTTTTGTTTGAAAATCTGAAAGTTCATAACCAATTAGTCAAGCCGTCCGATGCCGGGACTATAGATAAAGAACTTCGGCTTAAGCCGAGAATCAAACTAAGTTACGATGAGAATAGTTTTTCGATTTCCTATTCGGCTCTCGACTACGGAGAATACACAAGGGTACGTTACTTTTATAAACTCGAAGGGTTTGACAAGCAATGGATAGATGCCCACAATGACCATTCGGCCAACTATTCGAATGTGTCTCCGGGAAAATACATTTTTCGCCTTAAGATAACAAACAACGATAATACTGTGGTGGAAGCCGAAAATTCGATTCCGGTCAGGGTGGCAACACCACCATGGTTAAGCTGGCCGGCACTGCTGGTTTATGTTATTCTTATTATTGCACTGATCCGGTTTATCAATCATCTCTATTTTCGCATCAACCTCAACAAAGCTCAGGCATTGATGGCAATTAAAGAAAAAGAACATGAGCAGAATGTCAATCAGATGAATATGAGTTTCTTTTCTAATATTTCGCACGAGTTCCGTACTCCGCTGACCATGATCGCGGGCCCTGTGGCAACTTTATGTAAAGAAGAATCGATAAAAGGAGAAAACAAAACACTTCTGTTGACAGTCCAGCGCAGCGTAAACCGAATGTTGAGGCTCATTAACCAATTGATGGACTTCAATAAACTGGAAAATGATTCACTGAAGCTGAATGTAAAGAAAGAAGATATAGTCGCACAAATAGATCAATTTGTCGATGTATTCAGGGTTAATGCCAAAGAAAAGGGGATAACGCTTGCAACTTTCGGTTTGGAAGAGTCGTATTACATGTGGCTGGATAATGACAAACTTGAAAAGATACTAGCCAATCTTATGTCGAATGCGTTGAAGTTTACGCCACAGGGAGGAAAAATTGATGTTCGTTTCGATGTGATTTTTCGCGACGAAGCTGCGTTGTTATTTCCATTGACGGAAAAAGATAATGATACCGAGTATGTTAAAGTGACCGTTGGAGATACAGGGCCGGGAATCCCGGAAGATAAGCTGGAAAAAATATTCGAGCGCTATTATCAGATTCAGAATCAAACAAAAGAGTATTATAATTGGGGAACCGGCATCGGATTGTATTATTCCCGTCGTCTTGCCGAATTGCATCACGGTTATATCCGGGCGACTAATCAGGCAGAAGGTCCCGGTACATTGATGAACTTTATTTTGCCGGTGCACAAAATCTCCTATTCTGAAGAAGAACGACATATTGATGAGGCAACTGATGTTTACTACCGTAGTCCGCATAAAGAGATGCAACCGGAAAATCCGGTAGAGCAGGAAGGCGATCAAAAGCCATTGCTACTGGTGATTGATGACGATACAGATGTGGCTCATTACCTGAAGGCACTACTTTCTTCGAAGTATAGAGTAGTGATGAAATTTGATGCTGAAAGTGCTTTTAAGGCGCTGGAGGAAGTGCTCCCGGATATGATTATCAGCGATGTGGTAATGCCCGGGATGGACGGTTATCAGTTTTGCAGACTGGTAAAAGAAAATATCTCTTATAGCCATATTCCGGTAATTCTTCTGACGGCAAAATCTACTGTCGATAATCAGGTGGAGGGTCTTAACCATGGAGCAAACGCTTATGTTGTAAAACCTTTTGAGCCGGAGTATTTGTTGGCATTGGTGAAGTCGCAGTTGCTCAACCGGGAACAGATGCGAAATATTCTTTCCAGTTCGACACAGACCGAGAAAATAGATAATAATGTGTTGTCACCTCAGGACAATAGCTTTATGACTTCGCTTTATCAACTGATGGAAAGCGAGCTTTCCAATCCCGAATTGAACATTGCCCGGTTGACCGAAGCGTTAAAAATAAGTCGGACGAAGTTTTACTATAAAGTGAAAGGTTTGACTGGCGAAAATCCGAATGTTTTTTTCAAAACCTATAAATTGAATCGCGCGGCAGAACTCATTTTGGGAGGGAGACACAACACATCCGAAATTGCCGATATGACGGGCTTCAGTACGCTGTCACATTTTTCGGTCAGTTTTAAAAAACAGTTTGGCGTCTCACCCAGTAAATATCAACGGTAGTTTATGTCTTAGACGGATCACAATCATTTGTGGAATATGTGGGCTGTGACACCGATTGTTTCAGGATAATTTAGATCGGATTCCAGCGGAGAGAAAAATGGTGCGTTCACTTTGATTGCCCTGGGGCAAATCGATCTTGTTCGTAGCAACCATCCGGTTCGAAAGAGCGGATGGTTTGTTTTTAAAATAGGAAACAAAATTAATCTAATAGTTTGTTTATTAAAAGGTTTTTTGTAGATTTGATGCGTAAAATGAAAAATCGTTTCGAAATCGGAAACACAGCTCAGTGACCGCAGGAATCTAATTTTGAAATAAACGGATAGATAAGATTTCCTCAGGAAACGAGGCTTACGCCCAATTTGAAAATATAAAATAGACAAGGATGACAGGACCGGACAAAGACAAAGATTTTCCGCTCAAAAACTATAATAGACTCTGTTTTCTGAAGAATATCGTCAAAAATCCAAACATTATTGTGGGCGATTATACTTATTACGATGATTTTGAGAATGTAGAAAACTTCGAGAAAAACGTAAAATATCATTTTGACTTTATTGGTGACAAGCTCATTATCGGTAAGTTCTGTATGATAGCTTCCGATGTGAAGTTTATTATGAATGGAGCAAACCATTTGACCGGTTCGTTGACGACCTATCCGTTTGCTATATTCGGAAACGGTTGGGAGAGCGCAATGGACGGAAAGCAATATCCTCACAAAGGAGATATAATTGTAGGAAATGATGTCTGGATTGGCTTTAATGCGACCATTATGGCTGGCGTAACTATTGGTGACGGAGCAATTATTGCGACAAATGCCACTGTAATCAAAGATGTTGCACCCTATTCTATCGTTGGTGGTAATCCTGCAGTCGAGATTAAAAAGAGATTTTCAACTGATGTAATTGAACGGTTACTCAAACTAAAGTGGTGGGAGTGGAACATAGAGAAAATAACCGAAAATATTTACTATTTGACGGCCTCCGATATTGACCGGTTGGAAACCAACGCGGATAATATCAAAGGCAAATAATGCCTATTCAGGAGCTTGTGGAAGAAATTACAATGAATCGCAGACGCGACACAACCTAAAAACAACAAATTATGAAAATTTTGCTTCGGGTATTTACGGTGCTCACCATTTTATTATGCGGGATCCTTGTCTTCTTTATGCTCAATCTGGCTTACTCGAATAAAAAAGAGTTGAAACAAGCAAAAAATTACACGACCGGGAATGCGACAATAAAAGAGAGGCAAGCTATTATTCATACTTTTAGCATTCTACAACAGGGGTATAGTAAAAGGGATGTATCAAAGATTGACTATTATATTGACCAGACAATTGATACGACATCCATCGTTGTTTTAGGAACGAATCCAAATGAGATATTCAGTGGTAAAAAAGGTATTCAGCAACTTTTGTACGGCGATTGGAAATTTTGGGGAGATGCAAAATTAAACGTGGAAAACGCGCATATTACTCAGGTAAACAATATGGCCTATGTAGCCATGACCGGGTCAATAAAGATTGACGTGTGGAAAATCACTTTTCCTTTGAGAATTACGGGGGTGGTGATACAAGACCACTCGAAATGGTTGATTAATAAACTCCAGTTTCAGTACGATCTGGATACGAATTTTGTTATATTCGGTCTGATAGCCTCTGTTCTTGCAACGGTAAGTTTTATCATTCTTATGCTTATTTTGTTGATATACTTTATGAAAACAAGAATTCGTCTGGAAAGAAGATAATCCGGAGTTACCGAATCAATCATGCAAAATAGCGTCGAACAATTCAATAGATAGAGCAGTAATTGCCTGCTCAAATTTTCATCAATTAATGAGAACGATTCAATTATTATCCTTTTTACTTTTTGCCCTGTTTGGTTCTGCTCAGGCGCAGGTTACTATTACGAACACACAAAACCGTACCTCCACCAACCTGAACGGAAAGTGGAAATATATACTGGATCAGTACGAGACCGGACAGATCGGTTTTATGCCGTTGTACAAGAATGTGAAACCGCAGGACAAAAGCGATCGGGTAGAGTATAGTTTCGATGCGGCTCAAACGCTTTGGGTTCCGGGAGGGTGGAATGCGCAGAAACCGGAGCTTCAATATTACGAAGGAACTATCTGGTACCGCCGCATGTTCGATAAAACGGATATCTCGAAAGATAAACGCTATTTTGTGTATGTCGGCGCGGCAAACTATCTCAGCACCGTTACCTTCAATGGAGAGCTGCTTGGCAAGCACGAGGGTGGCTATACGCCCTTCTGCTTTGAAGTAACCGACCTGTTGAAAGCAAAAGACAACTATTTAATTATCGGCGTAAGCAACCGACGGGCCGATGATTATATTCCGGGAAAGGTGACGGACTGGTTTAATCATGGTGGCATTACACGCGATGTAAAGTTGATTGAACTCCCCAAAACATTTATCGGTAACTATTTTATCGCGCTTGACAAATCGACCTACGCGCAGGCCAAAAAACGCATAACCGGCAAATTGATGCTTGTCGGGAAATCATTCCCCGCGAAAGCGATTGTTTCTATTCCCGAACTGAAGGTGCGTAAAGAGGTGGAGGTTAAGCCCGATGGAACCTGTGAGTTTGTGATAGAGGCCACTGGCATGAAACTGTGGTCGCCCGAGAGTCCGAAACTCTATACCGTTACTATTGAGGCCGGAGAGGATACAGTTAGCGACGAAATCGGTTTCCGAAGCATCGAAACCCGGGGAAAGCAAATTGTGTTGAATGGCAAACCGATCTTTCTGAAAGGCATTTCGCTGCACGATGAAAATCCGTTGCGTAAAGACCGGGCAAACTCCGAGGCCGATGCGGCGCTGGTGCTCGGATGGGCCAAAGAGCTCGGGTGCAACTTTATTCGGTTGGCTCACTATCCGCATCAGGAGAATATTGTGCGCATGGCCGACAAAATGGGTATTTTGCTGTGGGAAGAGTTACCGCTCTATTGGGGAATCGATTGGACAAGCAAAACCGTACTCGAAAAGGCAAAGCGGCAATATACGGAACTGATAAATCGTGATTACAACCGGGCAAGCTCTATTATCTGGTCTATTGCCAACGAAACCACGCCGGGCGATGCCCGCAACGCGTTTCTGGCTGCCATAGCCGCGCATATCCGGTCGTTGGACAACACCCGTCTGCTTTCTGCGGCATGTAAAAAAGATCAGGCTGCCGACGGACATCCTGATACCAATTATACCCTGAACGACCCCATCATGAAATACCTCGATATCGTTAGTTTCAACGAATATCTGGGTTGGTATGGTGGTTTGCCTGCCGAATGCCGGAAGAAAACATACCGGTCGGGTATGGATAAACCGATTATTGTGAGCGAATTCGGTGGTGGCGCGCTGCAGGGCTTTTATGCCGACAGTCTTACCCGGTGGAGCGAAGAATATCAGGAGTATCTCTACAAAGAGAATATTGCCATGTTCGACAGAATCGACGGTCTGGCAGGTATGACCCCCTGGATCTTGGTCGATTTTCTTTCGCCTCTTCGTCAGTTGCCCGATATTCAGGATGGATGGAACCGCAAAGGGTTGATTTCTGAAAAAGGAACCAAGAAGAAAGCCTTTTATGTGCTACAGCAATATTACAAGACAAAGTAAGCGTGTAGCGGATTGAGGCTTCAATAAACAATCGTATTATTTTCAATCGGAAAAAGTTTTTCTGTTGTGCAACATGAAATGCACAAAATCGTATCATTTCTCGAATGTAATTTGTAGATTTGACATGATTCAAAACAACCTTTATGTTAAGAGTGTAATTTTCAACTCTTTTTACAATAAGGTTGTATCTCCATGTCTTTTTGTATACCTGAAAAACCGGTCAAAAAACAGTTGGACGAACGATCAAGATCTGTATTAAATTCGATTTTGTCTGTTGTAAATGAATTGGTTGTACTACCTAAAGAGTGAACAGTCTATTTTGCACTGTAGATTCGATCGAAAGGGTATATGATTTTTTTAAACGGACAGAAAGAGAATCGGGTGCCGGTAATCTGTTTTGTCCGTTATCGGCGAAATATCTGATGGTTTGATGCTCTGGAAAAGAGTATGCCCTCGTTTTCTTGCCTGAATCGAATGCAGATCAGTTGAAGATACCAATACAATTTTCATATAAAATAAATACTAATGAAACGCACATTTCTTTTTTTATTGATTTTGACGATGCCGAAGTTGCTTTCGGCACAAAGTGCTCCGGTAACTTTCACTGCCGAGCAGGATCATGCAAACATGATGCAACAACTGGGCATAAAGAGTCTTCGACCCGGTCCGAGTGGCGATGAGAAGGCTCCCAACCATGCCAACTACGACGAATCGGCAGCCAACCCTTGTCCGCAACTTCCCGATCTGCTTACCCTGAAAAACGGCCGGAAGGTGACTTCGCCCGAGATGTGGTGGAAGCTCCGTCGTCCCGAAATTGTCGAAGATTTTGAGCGTGAGGTCTATGGTCGTTTGCCTAAGAATATTCCATCCGTAAAGTGGGAGGTAAAGGTCACCGACCGCGAGTTTGTGGGTCGTACTCCGGTAATTGCAAAACAGTTGATCGGTCATGTAGACAATAGTCAATGCCCGTCGATCAACGTCGATATCAATATGATGCTGGTGGTACCTACCAATGTAAAAGGGCCGGTACCGGTATTGATGATGTTTGGTCGTCCCTCTTTTCCTTCGCCGGCACAACCTTCGAACGAAGATTTGGAGAGCATCAATATAGCCTTTAAGGAGATGATTAGTAAAAACAATCCCGAGATGAAGGCTATTTTCGATAAATATCCCGCTTACCAACCCATTACAAAACTGGCAGGCCCCGGTTTCTTCGCTCCCGCTGTCAATGGTAATTCGGCACCTACCGAACAGCTGCTGGCCGCAGGATGGGGGTATGTTATCATCGATCCGTCATCAGTTCAGGCCGATAACGGAGCCGGATTGACCCGCGGAATTATCGGATTAGTCAATAAAGGTCAGCCCCGTAGTCCCGAAGAGTGGGGTGCATTGCGTGCATGGGCTTGGGGCGCCGCCCGCGGACTCGATTACTTAGAAACCGATCCGTTGGTAGATGCCAAAAAAGTGGGTATCGAAGGTGTTTCGCGTTACGGTAAAGCGGCGTTGGTTACTCTCGCTTTCGAACCTCGTTTTGCCGTCGGACTGATCGGGTCGTCGGGTAAAGGTGGTGCTGCCTTGCACCGTCGTATTTTCGGCGAAGCGGTCGAAAGTCTTGGTAATAGCGGCGAGTATCACTGGATGGCGGGCAATTACATCAAATATTCGGCTTCCGAAGCACGCTTTGGCAGTAAAACCGGTTGCGATTTGCCGGTCGACTCGCACGAATTGATCGCACTGTGTGCTCCGCGCCTTACCTTTATCAGTTACGGCATTCCTGAAAAGGGAGATGCCCGTTGGCTCGATCAAAAAGGAAGTTATATGGCAACGATTGCTGCTGGTGCTGTCTTCAAACTGCTGGGTGTTCGCGATCTGGGTGTCTCCAACGACTACATGAACGAACAGATGCCGCCTGTTTTGCAGGGTTTACTGGACGGTGAACTGGCATGGCGGCAACATGACGGCGGCCACACCGATGCTCCCAATTTCCAGACATTCATTCCCTGGGCAAGTAAGATGCTGAAATATACCAAAGTTGCCGGACGATAAGCCCAAAAACGGTAAACGGTAAATGGTAAATGGTAAATGGTGAATGGTAAATGGGGGTCGGCAGGATGAAACGTTGTAATGGCTTGCCGTCTCTCTGTCAGAAAACGGGAATGTCGTGAAATAATACATACAGGAAGATTCCTTTGCAGGCGCGTGTCGGAAGATTCGCGCCTGTTTTTTTGTTTGCTTAGTCCGTTAGGACTTTCATGTCAATAGGGATTTGTTCTTCCCATAGATTTAATACCTCGTAGAGGTTTCATTGGTTGTTAACTTGCGTGAAAGGATTAAAATGGCTTATCTGCATTAAAGAAGCGGAGTCTTTCATTATCATTCTACTATCCTCTCTTTGTAAAATAGACCGTGCGGACTGTACAAACAGCCCGCACGGATTTAAACAGCGATCAGAATTTCGCGTTGTGTCTCTTCACTTCGTCTACGAGTTTTGAAAACGATTTCTCCTTTTTTCGTTTTTCGTGTTCGGAAGTGGAGAAATGCCAGGCTTCCCGCCGCAGCTTCAGATAGCTTTCATACACCTTGCGGTCCAACGTCCCGTTCTCTACCGCTTCCAAAACGGCACAGCCGGGTTCGTCGATATGGTTACAATCCGAGAAGCGACACGATGCCGCGTAGTCCGAAATTGCTAACATCTCGGCAAGCGAACCGGTATCGTCGAGAGCCAGTCCGAATTCCCGAACGCCCGGAGTATCGATTAAAACACCCGAACCCTCCAGAAGTACCATCTCCCGTCGGGTAGAGGTGTGTCGCCCTTTTCCGGTAGAGTGGCTTATGTCGGAGGTTTCCAATACCGCTTTCTCGCAGAGTGCATTCACCAGCGAACTCTTCCCGACGCCCGACGAACCGATAAATACAACCGTCTCGCCTTCGGCTATGGATGCCCGTAACCGGGAGATACTCTCCGGCTGACGAATGCTGGTAAACATCACCGGCATCCGGCTGGCGATGTGTTGCAGCTGCTCTTCGGTCTTCTGCCTGTCGAAATTCAAATCGGCTTTGTTGAGCAGCAACACCGGTTTGATGTTCGCGTCCATTACCTGAACCATAAACCGCTCGGCTCTGCGTACATTGAAATTGTCGTCGAGGCTCTGCACGATAAACGCTTTATCGACATACGAAGCAATGGCTTGCCTGTCGGCAACGGTTCCGCTCTTCTTGCGGTACAATAACCGTTCACGGGGCAGCAGGTCGACTATAACCCCCTTGTCTGCGTCGAACGGTTGAAACAGTACCCAATCGCCCACGCAAGGCAATTCAAAATCGGGTCGGCCGAACATCATGTTTCCTGTCAATTCGCATTGAAACACTCCGCTTTCGGCAATCACCTCATAACAGGTGCGATGCACGATGGCTATCCTGCCATGGGGTAGGGCTTTGTGTATCGAAGCCTGCTTCAGTTTGTCCAACGAATCGTTCCAGCCATATGTATTTAACTGAATCATAGCGTTATCTTTTGGCAATGAAAAATGCATATCCGTAATACGCTTTGTATTTGCGGTACATTGCGGCTTCATGCTGTTGAAACGCGATAAACTCTTCGACGGTTTTATTTCCCGCATATTGTTTCAGGAAGGTCTCCTGCACAGTGACCTGTCGATCGTGATAATGCTCCGTCCAGCAATTTTCGGGCAGAATAAATGTGGCGACCGGCAGGTACCCCGCTTTTTGTATCTGGGCAACTTTCGTGGAGATGGTATCTATCTCGGGATAGAGTTCCATCCAGAAGTTATGGATCTCGGCGGGGCGTTCGTCGGTCAGCCAGACGCTTTCTGAAACCGCAATGTATCCTCCGGTTTTCAGATAGTTGCGCCACTCGTTGATGCCCCGTTCAAAACCGATGTTGTAGATGGCGCCTTCCGACCAAATCAGGTCTAACTCCTCCTGACGGAAAGGAAGGTTATCCATGGAACCTATCGTGCCCGTTACCCGTTCCTGCAAGCCTGCCCGTTTCGCGTTGCGATTGAAAATGGCGATAAAATCGGGAAACAGATCGAGTCCTGTAATCTCTCCCGGGGCATGTTGTGCCAATACCATTGTCTGACCCCCTGTTCCGCACCCGATGTCGGCAATGCGCGATTGGTCGGTAAGGGTATCGATAAAGCTCAAAGCCCGCAGTGTCGCTTCGGGACTGCCCGGCCCCTGACGTTCCATATGGGTGAAATAGTCGCAGATTAACTTAAACCGGAACTCGTGAATTGTCCGGGTAGCCGGCGAAGAATCGGGTTGTGCCGGTCGGTCGGATGTGTTGTCGCCGGAGCATTGCTTGGGTGTTGTATATTCGTTATTCATTACATTTTTGGATGTAGCATACACGTGAAGGCATAGTCGTGCCGTCATCGCTGTAAGCCGATTAAAAACTATAGTTATAGGAATAAAAAACTACTCTCGGAAAGAGTATCCGGGAGAAAACGAGAGGACAACCTGTGTAGATAATACAGATTGTTTACAACACCAAATCCGACGTAAATGAAGAATTAAACATCCAATTGTTTTAGTGCTACAAAGATAGGCAATTTTTCGGAAGATTGAATAGCAGTATGTGCAGTGATTGTCTGTGCGGGTAGTAGTTTTACGCGCCGGGGAAGGAACATCCGTGAATTGCAGAGACGTGGCATTGCCTCGTCTCTATGGATAGTATGCGACAGGATAGAATAAATTGAATTGAATTGAATGAGTTATGGCTTTATCAGACTGTTGCGTATCTCCTAAATATCATGAATAACGTAGCAGAAATTTGCGGATAAAGCAAAACATCCCGATCTTTGCAGTGAAAAGTAAAACAATAAATTATCTATGACAACGGCAAAAATTATTACCGAAAAGGGAGAGATGCAGGTGGAGTTCTTCGATCAGGATGCTCCCAAAACGGTTGCAAACTTTATTAAACTGGCCAAGAGTGGCTTTTATAACGGACTGACATTTCATCGTGTGATTCCCGATTTTGTAATTCAGGGCGGCTGTCCCGAAGGAACCGGAGCCGGTGGTCCCGGTTATACCATTCCCTGCGAACTGACAGGGGGTAATCAGTATCACGACAGAGGTGTATTGTCGATGGCACATGCCGGTCGCGATACGGGTGGTTCGCAGTTTTTCATCTGCCACTCGCGCAAAAACACCTCACACCTCGACCGTCACCACACCTGCTTCGGCAAAGTAGTGGCAGGTTTGGAAGTGATCGACCTGATTCGCAGAGGCGATAAAATCCTCTCGATTGAGGTATCGGAATAAGAAACATTTGTTTATACGACAAGAGGCTGCTCCACACGGAGCAGCCTCTTTGTTTTGGTAGTAGTTGTTTGTAACGACGATTCTGCCGCCGCTCTCTGCTCATGCTGTTTGTATATTTCCACTGAGGCGAAACGAAGCTTATCAGGGGTGGTTTTTTGTCTTTCTTCTTCGGCGCCGATCAGGAAATCTGCGCCAGCTGGGGTTGCCTCGATCAGTAACCATTTGCTTGAAAATTCAACCCCGTTAGGGGTTTACTGTAAATAACCGTGCGTGTAACGCACGGTACAACGCTGCCGATTTTCTCAACCCCGGAGCGGGTTGCCCGAAAGGATAAATGGTCGACCCCTACAGGGTAGGTATGTGTGGTAGCTCTGTCTCCCCCGCACTGCGTACGGGGTTATTCACGCAGTGTCCCTACAGGACACATACACTTTTTCTTGTCTCTTTCCCGTTCAGTTCGGACACGAAACCCCAAACCTACTTACGTGGCTGATCGTCAGTGGGATTTAGGGGTAGATGTGGAAACCTTTCATAACACCAGAAATGTTGTCTTCACCCTCCAAACCAAGAGCAATTACAACCAAGCAGTACGCGTGTGTTCTATATTACCAGTTGCCTTTACCCTTCAAGCTAAGAGCATTTACAACGTTTTTTTTTCGGGCGATCTGATTGACGAGTTGTCTTTACCCCACAAAATAGGAGCAATCACAACCAATTGCCAAAATTTTGGAATCAAGTATAAGTTGTCTTTACTCCTCAAAATAGGAGCAATCACAACCTTTTTACAGCGATTCCAGTCTCACAGCCTGTTGTCTTTACCCCAAACCCCTGGAGGGGCTTAAATCTGCTCTTGGCAATTTTCCTGGCTAATTAGCTTACCTCGTTTCTCAAAATACTTGCAAATCATTCTGTTTCCACCGCCCTAAAGTCCCCTTAAGGGGATATAGGGGTAGAAAAACAAACAGAAGCCGTACAATGTTTTATTCCATATTCAGGTTGTTCAATGCCTTTTTAATCTGTTGTATTACTTTGTCAATGTCTGTAAGCACTTCTTCATTGGTAAACCGAATCACGGTCAGTCCGAAGCGTTCGAGCTCTACCGTACGTCCGTCATCATAATCCGATTGTGAGGCATGAATTGCTCCATCCACTTCTATAACCAGTTTTGCCCGATGGCAATAAAAGTCGGCAATAAAGATATCAATCGGATGCTGAGCCTTGAATCGTACGCCAAGTTGATTGCACCGTAGTTTTTCCCAGAGAACTTTCTCTGCTGGTGTCATATTCTCACGCAACTCTTTTGCTCGGGCAAAAATCGTTGGCTGAGCATTATAATACATGGAATGTTCTACTGTATTCTTTTGAAGCATGGATGGTCTGTTTCATTTATTCCAAACCCAATTTACCCCAAACCCCTCAAGGGGCTTTCGTCTGCTCTTGTCAATTGTTCTGGTAATTAGCTTACCTCGTTTTTCAATATGTTCGCAAATCTTCCTGTTCTCACAGTCCCAAAGTCCCCTTCAGGGGATTTAGGGGTAGATGCGCCAGGCTAGAGCCTTATTTTTATCTCCGACGTAGGCAGAGCCAATGCCGAACCCGAATCTGCTTTACACGTTACGCTGAACGGAGATCTGCGCAAGCGAGAGAATGTCTTTAGCAATTTTATTTATTTTGCTATTCGTTATTTTCTATATTCTCGCTCTTAGTGATGTCATCATTATCTTTGCTTTCTTGTTGTTTGTAGTCTTCTTTTTGCGTTTTTGTATCTTCGTCAGTAACGTAAGTATCCGGTGTATAGTCTCCTTCGTTTCCAATAATTCGTACGATATATTCTATTCCTCTATCACTAGTAAAACTAGCTTCTCCACTTGAAATGTCTGTAGGCGTAAAATGTGAATCATCTAACCATCCACCATTTGGCCAGTGAATCACCGTCAATTCATCGTTTTCTATTTCAACTTCAAGAGTATAAGTAGACCTCGTTCCTGTATTAGGATTATAATATTCAACTTCAGCACAATATGTTCCATCTGTATAGCTTTGTCCTTCTTCAGACTGTGCCGATGCTTTGTTTTTGTTGCCACATTCAGTGATCGTCAATGAAACAATTACCAAAAGGATAATATGAAAAAAATTGATTTTCATAAATGCGTTTTTTTATAGCTTATCCGGGCTGCTGGTTTTCTTACGCGATGCAATCGCGCGGGAGCAGAGAACAGGTTTTACTTTACCTCATTTTCACTTACAAAACTTGCCAAATCTTTTTTAGCAATGTCTAAGTTTTTTCTCCAGATTTTCTTTCTGGCAAACATAATCTGAATATGGTAAAAATTTAATTTGCTAACTTTTATTTGATTGAAAAATTCGCTTCTTGACGTTTCAATCCTATCTAACCTTTTTTGAATATCTTTTTCCCACTCTGCACTTTTCATTTTCTTACAATTAGTTTTTTTCATTGATATAAACTCATATATTTGTAATTTCGTTAGTTCAAAGTATATAAATGCATATAATGAGAAATATCTCTTGAAATTAGTAACTTGATTTCCAGCAAATGAAATCTTTACAAGTTCTTTACATTTGCTAGATAAGTCATTGAAAAAATCATGATACGTTAAGGTGTAATTTGAATATGCTTTACTAATTTGTTCGAACTTTGCATTTGGTATGTGTGTTAGCACAATGTTGTGTTCTCGATTCTTTTTGAATCTATTGAAATAGGCTTTCTCTGCTTCATTAAAATTTTCATAGCTATTTATAAATGAATTATTATTTTTATCTACCTCAATAAGATAGAAAGACTTATTTTTTCTTCCTTCGATTTGGCTCCATTGTTTTCTAATGTTTATACTGTTACTTACAAATACACTGTTGATTTTTTTGATGAAATCTGTAGAATCAATCAAGTTTATTAGTTCAATCAACTCTTTTGTTTCTAGATTATCAAAACCTTGAGACAAAAGCAGTAACATTCTACCTAATTCTTTTTCATTTCCAAGTTCTTTAATTCGAGTATTGTAAATTAAGTCCGTAATTTCAACTAATGTTGCCCAATTATGATCTTTTTCGCATCTTAATTGTATTTCTATGGGTCTTGATTCTAGATCTTTTGTTTGTACTATTAAATGTAAAGATTTGTATCCATCATCTTTGGGTTTTGCTATATAATCATTTCTATCTGATTTAATATGTAATTTATTCCCCAATATTTCTTTGAGCTTATATACTTCTTCATTACTAGATAATATGATAATATGCACCTACAACCAGCAATGTCTTCAATTCTAGGTAGCTGAGTTTTTTCAAGCCTAATAAGCTTGCTAATTATTGAATCAATTCTTTTAATTCGATATGTAATTATGGCATTCTTATTAACTTGTAATATTGAATCCTGCAAAATCTCAAAAATCTTTGACAAAGGTGTTTTATAGCTAGTTCTTAATGATTGAAGCATTTCTAAATCTTCAATTGGTATATCAATGTCGTCTGTTTTATAGACTCTTAATCTATCACCTAATTTAACGTAGTCACTTTTAGAATATGAAACCTCTTTGATTTTATCGAGTATGGTATATCCTTTGTTTTTTTTACTTTTTGTAGGAATTCTCATATTATTTTGGACTTATCGTGTTATCGAATGTTATGTTTGTATTACTTTTGCCTTTTCAGCTTCAACAACTTGCACTATTGATTTTCACCCCAAATCTACAACTTTCCTTTTAATAAACCTTCTTTTAGGTTAATTTATTTCTTTACAGAGCCTTCAGCCGTTTGTATCGCACCTTGCTACAGCACCCCCAATAGCCGCATGGTGGTATACACTGTGCCTATGTTGCCGGTATTCCATTTGCGGAGAATGTTTTTGCGGTGGGTGGCCACGGTATGGATGCTCAGAAAGAGCTCTTCGGCTATTTCGTTCGAGGTATATCCCTTTCCGGCCAGCTCCACCACCTCCAGTTCGCGTTTGGTCAGTTCTATTTTCCGGCTGGTGCAGGCTTTCCCCGGCTCTAAGCAATACATCTCTTTGATGCGTTTATTGCAGAGAATAGGTGCTCCGCTGAAATTTTCCGATTTCTCTTCCAGCACATCCACAGCTATTAGTAGTAGCCAGAGTTCACCTTTGCGCCCCGCTTTATGTTCCAGTATGCGCCGCAGCACCAACCGGTAGCCACCCTTCCGCTTGCGCATTCGTACCGGAGTCACCAGGAAATAGTCGGCACGCACTTCGGGTGGCATTTTTCCCACCAGCCGGTAGGCCTCTCGCTCGGCATGATACACGCCTGGTAAATCGTCGGGGTGAACTCCCTGATGAAAAGGAGACGGAGCCTCCGTTGGATTATCCTCACCGATACTATCGTGCAACAACTGCGCATAATTGTCGTTGAGGCAGACGTATTGCCGCGTGTTCAGATCGAAAAGCGAAAACATGGTCAACCCGGCTTGCGAAAGGCGCGCTATTTGCTCGCTGTATTGATGGAGTCGGGTGGTATTGTGGCTGGCGTCACCATCCCGACTGTTTGCCTGCAACAGATAGTAAGTGTCCGAAAGATTACTCATGCAATCTGTATTTTGATTAACAAACATTTTATGTGTAAAGATAAATATTTTACATTTAATATAAAATAATGGAGTTGTTTTGATTTCAACAAAATACATCTGTTTGGCCATTTTGAAATATAAGGCAATAAGAGGTTGTTGGTTTGCTGTATTTATATTATTGAAATGCAGCTATTTGTAGCGGTGTGGTGAGGGCTAATGTGGCATGTGGCGTGAATGGCAAAATACCCTGACAAGGGTATTGAAAAACGAAATTCAATAGCTTTATTTTGTTTCGACAACACGATCATTGAATTTATTGATAAGGTTCATTCAGATAACAAAGCAATATTTTTTATTTGAAGCGTGAGTCGCCCGATGGAATAGACCGGCAACCGCCCCGGGGTAATTATTGCAGTCGATAGTACTACAGCCAAACAATACGATCCCCATTACCCGAAACTAAAAAAAGTCATTCTTCGATTCAAATGGATCATCCATTGAAATCAATCGGACGTTCATCGAAATCAATCACTCATTCATTGAAATCGATCGGACGTTCATCGAAATCAATCTCTCATCCATTGAAATCAATCGGACGTTCATTGAAATCGATCGCTCATCCATTGAAATCAATCGGATGCTCATTGAAATCGATCGCTCATCCATTGAAATCAATCGGATGCTCATTGAAATCAATGGCTCATTCATTTGAATTGTAAAATAGTGCTTGTTGTTTTCTCTTTTTGAGTGTAATTGTTCGTAAAACAGATAATTACATGGTGTGATAAAATTCGGAATCTCAGCGTTTAATCTAAAAAACAGTGATTATGGAAAAGGAAAGTTACAGTTTTCCGGCCAGTTCGCTACAGCGTAACGAATTCCAGAAAGGGGTAATCGGTTATTGTGTCGCCAATGCTACTGCATGGGCTCTTCCGGCTGAATTTATAGCCGATTTGAAAGTTAGCAGCGCCGATTACGATCAGAAATCGCTTGTGGCTAACAATCGTTCCACTCAATGTCCTGCGGCTACGGCAGCCCGTGATGCTTCGTGGAACGTACTCGCTCCCAAGCTCGATAAGTTGTATCTGAAATATTTACTCAACAACGATGCTATCAGTGCTTCCGACAAGCAGGTATTGAATATCTATACCATTAGTCATGGCGGTTCTACTCCATATGCAGCCCCTTCAACTACGCCGATACTCAATTTATCGTCCGAGAAGATTTCGGTGTTGAATGTTATTTTCAGCGATTCGGCCACTCCGTCGAGTCATGCCAAACCCGAAGGGGTCGCATTTTGCGAATTGCTCTACAAAATCGATGGTCCGGCTCCAACCTCTCCCGACGATTGTACGGAGGATCGTTTTATCTCCCGGTCGCACGATCCCATTATCTTTGAACCGTCGCAAAGGGGCAAAACCGTATATGCGTATGGTCGCTGGGTAAACCGCAACAGCAAGGCAGGGCCATGGGGTAGTATGGTTACGGCTATTATCCCTTAAGTGTTCCGTGGTGTTTCTGCCTAACGGAGTAGTATGAACCCGCTGTGTATTTCACAAAGGGGGTTTGTTTTTTGAATTGCTTTCGGAATTGATACCTAAACCGTTAACTGGGTTTACTGTAAATGACCGTGTGTGTAACGTACGGTAGTAATCATGCAGCGGTATCACTGAACATCGCGTAAAAAAAACGCCGGTTCCTCACGGATCCGGCGCTCAAAATAAAAGAACAAAAAAGAGATTACATCGGAGATTGACCTACGCTGCTACCTTCTTTTGCTTTTTGGTCATCGTTTGAAATAGTGGCTCTGGTCTTTTTAACCTGAGCATTCATACTGCCGATGCGGTACGAAACATTGAAACGGAATTCCAATGGCTGTCCGATATGAATATCGGTATGTTGATCGAATGTCCGTGTGTTGCTGGCACTGTCGGTTCCTTTGGTGTCCATCGTAATGTGTGTCTTGGGTAACCATACGGTGCTCATAGAGACATTGAAACGTTTTTGAAACAGATCTTTCGACACCGAGAAGAAACTGTAGTAGAATGCCGATTGGCTTCCCTGCAGGTTGATTTCGGGAAGCATTCCGCCGGCGCCAATGCTCAAACGCATATCTTTGGGCAGAATTACCGTTCCTCCGCCATACAACTGACCGGTATAGCCGTCATTCGACATATTGAAAGTGCCGCTCTCCATTTTAATGTAACTTACGCTCCCGTTTGCAAACAGGGTGAGCCATTTGATGGCGCGATAGTTGCCGAACAGATTCAGATTCAACTGTTTGTTGTGTCCTATGTTGGCATAAGTAATCTCTTGGGTGGAACTTCCCGGTCTGATAAACGAGTACTCTTCGATGGCGTTGTTTACAAAGGTATAGGTCAGTTCGGCGCTGATATTGTATTTGGGCGCGAAATTGCTATAACCTAACGTAATGTTGTGGCTCTTCTCCGGATCGAGGCTCGGATTACCGTAGCTGATATAGTTCGGGTCTTTGCGGTCTACATACGGGTTCAGGTAGCTGATGCTCGGGCGTTGAATACGCATGTTGTATCCAAGTTTAAGACTTTGCATGTCGCTCAGGGCGTATGTAATAATAGCCGAAGGAACTACTACTCCGTAGTTGGTCTTGAAGTTTTTATCTGTTTTGTCGAACTCGGCCTTCAGCCAGGTATATTCGTAACGTACGCCCCCTTTGAGTCCCCATTTGCCGATATTGCCGGTATAACTTGCGTAAGCACCCAAAATATCCTGATCGTTTTTGAAGTTCGTAATGCTATCGGCGACAACATAGGGCGTGTAAGGATAGGGTTGGCCCAGGTTGAAATAGTGATATGTCTCGTCGGCTTTACTATCGTTCAGACGCAGAATGTATTTGGCACCGAACTCTAAAGTATGTCCCTTTGCCATCGGGCGGATGTAATCGGCCTGGAAAGTGTGTTCGTTCGATTTCGCATCGTTTTTGCTGGTGCTCGATTGAGCCAAGCCATACTGCGGCACCGTGTGATACAATGGATTGATTGTATTGGTTGCCTCATAGTTGCTGTTGTTAGGCGTATTACTCCATTTATACGACAGGGTAAATAATTCGCCTTTTCTTTTAAACATATGCTGATAGTCGAGTCCTACATCGTTTGAGCCCCAGGTCTGTTTTTGTGTGCTCTCCTGATTGTATACAAAAACAGGGTTCATGTTCTTGTCGTAATCGTTGGTCAGTGCCGAAGTGTTGCTTTTAGGCACTCCGTACCGGCGGTTGTACGACAGCGTAAACATGTTTAACGTGTCCATTTCAAAGCTCAACTGTCCGCTACCGAACTGCATCGGCGCCGTTGTCTTTACCGTAGCTTCCTGATAGGCATTCGGGTAGGGAGCTCCTGCAAAATAGGTTTGTCGGTCGGAGGTGGTAGTCAGCGGGAACTGTTTGTTGTGATTGTAGTTGTAGTTACCAGAGAAGCTGAATTTGCCGCTTTGTACCATCAGGTTAAGACCGCCTCCGTATGTGCCGCGCGTCGACACCTGCGTGTTGATGGTAGCCGAATATCCTTTGGTAGCTGTTTTCTGAACGGTTACGATGTTGATAATACCGCCTACACCTTCGGCATCGTATTTGGCCCCCGGTTGGGTAATTACTTCGATGTTTTTTACCATGTTGGCCGGCATACTCTTCAGTATCATGCTCGGATTGTTATTGAACATGTTGGTCGGCTTGCCGTTTAAGAAGAACTTAAAGTTGGAAGCGCCTTTCAACTGGATGTTGTCCTGCCCGTCTACCGTTACCATCGGCACTTTCCGCAATACGTCGAGTACGGTCGATGTTTTGGTTTCGGGATCCTGTTCGGTATCGTAGGTAATTTTGTCGGCTTCGGCCTTAATCAACGGACGGGTAGCTACAATGTTTACCTCTTTCAGTGTCTGTTTGTTGTCGGCCATTCCGATCTTGCCTAATTGCACCGACCGGTTGTTGGGGCCTACGGTAAAACGTCTTTTTGTAGGCTCTTTCCCAACAAACGAAATGACAACAACATACGTGCCCGGTGTTTTCAGCTCGCCGGTAAATTTACCGTCGATGTCGCTGGCAAAACGGGCTACTACCTGTTGTTGCTTATTTGCTAAAACTACAGAACATGTTACGTAGGGCATAGCTTCTTGCGTCAACGAATCGACAGCCTGCCCTTTTATCTGATACTTCGTGCCCGTATTTTGGGCACTCATTAAAAGCGGTACGATCATCATTACCGCCAGTAACCATTTTTTCATCTCTTTTGCTTGTTTTTTGTGTGTAAATAAATGATATAATATAGGAGAAAAGTCATCTTGACTTTTCATAACGTATTAATTCGTATATAAAACTGCAGTTACGATCTACGATTTATAACTCAATCCTTCAATCCTTCAATCCTTCAAAATGCCTGTTTCAGCAATACGGCCCTGCTGAAGGGCAGTGAGGGTGTTCCAACAAGTTGCAGTCCGCTTTTTTCTGTTATGGAGAGCATTCGTGCAAATATTTTTCCCGTTACATGAAACTTGGGCTCTACAATCAGCAGTGTTCCGTTCGGTTTGAGCAGACTTTTGAGCTCTTCGAATAAACGGGGCTTGTCGGGCACTTCGTGCACCATGTAGAAAGCAAGGATGAAGTCTGCCTTTTCTGTCAGACCGATCTGTTTCTCCTGGCACCGGTGAAGTGTTACAATCGGTTCCAGTTCCGTATCTTTTATCTTTTGCTCCACTTTGTCGAGCATTCCCTGCTGCAGATCCGCAGCAATCACTTTTCCGCTTCCCTTCAGCATCCGGGCGATTTCTATGGTGAAAAACCCGGGGCCGCATCCCAGATCGAGCACGGTCATTCCCGGCTTGATGTAGGGTCTCAGTAATTTCTCCGGTCGTTGCAGCCATCGTCTGAGCGGGTTGTCGAGTCCGCCGGCCCGTTCAACAGGACAAACACGCGGATAATCATCCGTGTCGGCGGTTATTTCGTCCGGACTGTTTGTAATCTCTGCCATGATTAATGTTTCTTTACAGAGGTTTTAATCTGGATGCCGGCTTCGTTATCTCCGTGAAACGAGATCTGAATACTGTCTTTGTCGCTGGTCTTCAGCCTGATCTCCTTCAGCCCTTTGTTCCTGGGATCCTTTTCGGCTTCACTTACCAGACGGCGAAAGTGAAAGTATGCGGAAAATGGAATGCTGAGTAATAGCAGCAGTAAAATCAATAGGGTAATGTTACTACGTTTTTTCATAATTACGTATGTATTTATTCGGTTCGTATGTTTCAACTGTGTTGGATTATTTCTTCAAAAACGCTTCGTAGTGAGATTTGATCTCTTCGATAGTAATTCCCAATACATCCATGGCATTGAATATCATTGGCAATTGATGGCTGAAAAATTCCGTACGGTTTAGTTTTACAATATTCTGAACGGCATTTTCTGCCACAAAATATCCGATGCCCCGCTTGTTGAAAATGATCTCTTCGCCCTGTAAATAATCGTACGTCCTCATAACGGTGTTTGGATTGACCTGCAGGTCGGCTCCCAGCTCCCTTACGGAAGGAATGCGGCCACCAACGCTCCATTCATTACGGAGCACTTTGTCGCATACAAAGTCGGCTATTTGCAGATATATGGGTTTGTTATTATTGAATTCCATTTTTTTTGTAATTTGGTTAGTGCCTACTGAACGCAATTTTATAATTCTTGCTCTTGTAGTTTAAAGAAAGATACCAGCCATAGCCCGAATGGGAAGATAGTGTAAGCGATAATCTTCATGTAGCTGAAAATCCATCCGTTGATATCGGGTGTTAAATTGGCGGCCTGTATTTCGATAATGAAACTTTTCAGGTCGAACTGATATAGTAGAAATCTGGAAATCAAAAGAGAAATTACCTGTAATATGAAGATGGCTCCTAATGTTTTCAGCCATTTCAACCGGCGGAACGATACGGTGCCTATCATGGCAATGCCCTGCATACCTAAAACCACCAGCAGGTAAAAGGAGCACGCTTCTTTGTCAATATGAATGTCAATCGGTCTGCCGAACAGCGCATATTCGAGACCCGATAAAATGAGCCATAGCGCTCCGATGATGAGAGGAACGACAATGACATTCTGAAACCAGAAGGCAATCCATTTTTCGAGATTGGATGCCGGCAGCATCGTATAGTTCACTCCTTTTATTTTGTGAAATACGTCGTTGTATAACATAAACGGAGCGATGATAATCAGGAAGGCTCCCAGACCGGCAAATACATTGGGATGAAAGCCTGTGCGGTTAATCAAAATGTCGGATGCCGCATAAGCAGCCGCAAATATGACGTAGAAAAAATAGTAGCGGCGGAATGCAAAAGTTTCGGCTGTCACCACCCGAAAAAGACGTTGGATATTAAATGTTTCGTTCATGATCGTAATGTGTTAGAAATTAATTGAACCATTCGGCAAAACGCGCCCGATTGGCAATCGCTGCATTAAACAACAGTTCGATGTTTACTTTGCTTTCTTCTCCATCCGTGTTGGGTATTACCACCCCGAAACCACCCATCATCGGTTCAGAATAGAGGGCGTCTTTCGGTACTTCCGGCACTACGGCAAATTTTAATTTTTGAGTAATGTTCTCGACCGATTGATTCAGCAGTACGTTGTTGCGTTCCAGAATCACAATCGGATCGATCAGAAACTCGAGGTCGCGCACCTGGTGTGTTGAAATAATGATGCATTTGTTGTCATCGGCAGCCCGAGCTACCACGCGGCGAAACACCGTCTTGGAGGGAATGTCTAATCCGTTGGTCGGTTCGTCGAGCAGCAAGAGCTCAGTATTGCAGGCCAATGCCAGCGAAATCATCGCCTTCTTCTTTTGTCCGAACGACATCTCGTGCAGTTTCTTCTCTCCGTCTACGCCAAATTCCTGCATCAGGGTTGCATATTGGTTGTATTCAAAATTGGGATAGAAAGGACCGACGTTGCGGGCATAATCATCCGCTTTTTGATGCGATACCATAAACTCTTCAGGCAGGTAAAAAATCTTGGATAAAAAACCGGGTAATCTTTTGCCGGGTGTGTAATCCATTATTTCACAAGTTCCCTCTTTTGGAAAAAGCAGTCCGGCCATAATGCGCAAAAAAGTGGTCTTTCCTACGCCATTCTCACCCAAAAGGCCATAAATTTTGCCGGGCTCCAGCTTCATTGTCAAAGAGTCGAATACTTTCGATTTCTCTTTGTACCAGAATGACATGTTTTCTATTGCAATCATATTATATCGTATTAGTGTATTACTATATTAATACACTGCAAATATACGGCAAGATTTTGTACCTGTATCTATCGTGATGCCGATTTATAATAATTTAACGTGGTTGGGCTTCTTTTGTTGCGTTTAGCCTTTGGTTATGAATGAATTGGACTGTTGAATTTTTCTCTTGTACTATGGTAAAGCCCTTTTTTTAAGTATATTTTGTCCCTGTTTATTCGGTGAGAATGGAATAGTTTTAGTAATTTTGACAACTATTTGGAAGAATATCAGACGAACATCTGTAAAATATAATCAAAACTAAATCAATAATTTATGGCAACTCCCGAATTTAAGTATCAGGATCCGTTTCCTCTTGGAAAGGACAAAACTGAGTACTACCTGCTTACCAAAGAACATGTGTCGGTTGGTAATTTTGATGGCAATGAAATTCTGAAAGTAGAACCGGAAGGTTTGACAAAACTTGCCCGTGCAGCTATGCACGATCTCTCTTTTATGTTGCGTCCTGCGCACAACGAGCAGGTAGCTTCCATCCTGAGCGATCCTGAAGCAAGCCAAAACGATAAGGCCGTAGCACTTACCATGCTGCTCAATGCCGAAATCGCGGCAGAAGGCCAGCTTCCTTTCTGTCAGGATACCGGAACTGCAACGATTGTAGCGAAAAAAGGTCAAAAAGTATGGACCGGCGGTGGCGACGAAGAGGCGCTTGCTCACGGCGTTTACAACATCTATACACAGGATAATCTCCGTTACTCTCAGACCGTAGCGCTGGATATGTACACCGAAAAGAATACGGGTTGTAATCTTCCGGCTCAAATCGATGTTTATTCCATTAACGGTGACGAATACAAATTCCTTTTCATTGCAAAGGGTGGGGGGTCTGCCAACAAAACATACCTGTTTCAGGAAACCAAAGCACTGTTGAATCCCGATACGCTCGAAAAATTTCTGATCGAAAAGATGAAAACGCTGGGTACGGCTGCTTGTCCTCCTTACCATATTGCATTCGTCATTGGTGGTACCTCGGCCGAAGCCAACCTGAAAACCGTTAAACTGGCATCCGTAAAATATCTCGACGCGCTGCCTACCGAAGGTAACGAATGGGGTCAGGCATTCCGTGATCTTGAAATGGAAGCCAAATTGTTGAAGGCTGCTCAAAATATCGGCCTGGGTGCTCAGTTCGGTGGTAAATATTATGCGCACGATATTCGTGTGGTTCGTTTGCCGCGTCACGGCGCTTCCTGCCCTGTGGGTATGGGTGTTTCGTGTAGTGCCGACCGTAACGTGAAAGCGAAAATCAACAAAGAGGGTATCTGGATCGAAAAGCTGGATAAAAACCCCGGTCGTTTGATTCCGGCTGAATACAAACAGGCTGGCGGTCATAGCCATGGCGTGAAAATCGATCTTAATCGTCCGATGAACGAAGTGTTGGCCGATCTGTCCAAATATCCTGTTTCTACATTCTTGTTACTTAGCGGTACCATTATTGTAGGGCGCGATATTGCACATGCCAAACTGAAAGAACGTCTCGACAAGGGCGAAGATCTGCCGCAATATTTGAAAGAACATCCGATCTATTACGCCGGTCCGGCCAAAACTCCTGCCGGAATGGCTTGCGGTTCGATGGGCCCGACCACAGCCGGTCGTATGGACTCGTACGTCGATCTGTTCCAGAGCCACGGCGGCAGCATGATTATGATTGCAAAAGGAAACCGTAGCCAACAGGTGACGGATGCTTGCCAGAAACACGGCGGATTCTACCTGGGTTCGATTGGTGGCCCGGCTGCAATTCTGGCCAAAAACAATATCAAGAGCATCAAATGTGTGGAATATCCCGAATTGGGTATGGAAGCCATTTGGCAAATCGAAGTGGTTGACTTCCCTGCCTTCATTCTGGTGGATGATAAAGGCAACGATTTCTTCAAACAGATTCGTCCCCGCGTATAATCAGGGTCGATATCGATTGATAACAAAAAGAAGAGACACACGAAGAAGAGACACACGGCCGTGTGTCTCTTCTTCAATTTTAAAAATAACCGATTGTTTTATCTATTGGCGTACAACAAAATGGCAGTTCCGTCGTGGTCGCCCGTGGTGAGCTGATTGGTGTTAAGATTGTTTTCCAGATTGTACCGGCCTACGATTTTGTATGTTTGTCCTTTGTCGAGTTTCTGACAAAAATCGTTACGGGCAATCAGAAAGGAGCGAAAAGCATGGTGGGCTTTCGTGAAGAGTTGAAAAACCTCGCGGCTGAATGCTCCGACAAAGATGTATTTGCCATCGTAATATTCAGGCCCCATTATCCGTCCGTGATTGTTGGTCTTGAGAAAGCTTTTGTTTGCCAAAGCGCGTTTGTACTCGTCGGGAATCTGATGAATGTACGTGCCGCCTACTTCAGCGCAGTATCCCCACGAATGACCTTTTTTATCCCGATAGCCAAATTTACGGCACTCGGACATTAACTTCGCAATTGCCTCTTCCCGGCTTGTTGCATACGGATCGACAATGACAACATTGATAGGTTCGAGCAACTCTTTCTTTTGATATTTTTTGCCCAGCCAGTTGGCGGGAGTCCCGTCGCGTTTTTCGAGCCATTTGCCAATAGGAGGAAGGCTTGGATTAATATCCGAATTTTGGGCGTCGATCTGTAGAAAACCCAATGAAATAAGAAGAATAATAGTTGTTAGCCGCAACATTTCAAATACAAAAAAAAATCTCTTTCGGTTAGAAAAGAGAAGAGTAAACACATGCTGCAAAGGTATAAGTATTTTGCAGCATGTGTGCGTTAATCTCATTAATAAAACAGTAAAAAAATTTGTGCAAGGTTTTGGCTTACAGTGCAATCGATTCGCAGATGTAATCAGGGATAATACCGTATGAACGAATCATCAGTTCGTAACTGTCCGGTTGAACGTTTCCGGTGAGTACCAAACAGGTGTCGATGCCGAATTTATTGCCACCGATAATGTCGGTTATCAGCGAGTCGCCCACCATCAGAATGTCGTTTTTGGTTACATTATGCTCCCGGGCACAAAAATCGAATGCAAAGCTGAACATCTGAGAATCGGGTTTGCCGAAACGGATGAACGTTTTGCGGGCAAGCGTTTCGAGCATATCGCCGACTGCTCCCACCGAAATAGCCACATCTTTGCGGGTCACCGGATAGGTGCCGTCTGTATTGGCCACAATCACAGGAATCGGTTTTTTGCGAATCAGGTTGAGCGCTTTGATCAGGTCGACGTTCCAGTCGAAACCTTCGTCGTCGAGCAGCACCAACGCGCTGATGTCGATGTAATTCTCAAGGTCGACATCTTTGATGGAGATGGTCTTGAGCCCTTCGTTTTCGATGTAGTGGGCCGACGCATCGGTACCGAGGTAGGCTATGCGCCCCTTTTGAACCTTATTCTGGATATATTCGCGGGCAAGCATTCCCGACGAAATAATTTTACTCTCGTTTATCTCTGCGATTCCGGCATCGATATACGATTTCGCCAGTAATTCGGGACTACGCGAGGCATCGTTGGTGAGAATATAGAAAGCGATGTTGTTCTCCTGCAGAAAATGAAACATCTCTTTTACTCCAGGCAACATTCCCTTGTAGTTTTTCAACACGCCGTAAGCATCGAAAAAAATTACCTTGTACTTCAAGGCAACGTCCTTAAAATCGTCAAGTCCCATCATAGCAATTGTGAATTATAAGTTATTAATTATGAGTTTTTACAGAGCGTCGATAAATGATCTGAATACCAGTTTGTTGCCGGGGTGTTCCTGATACATGCGTTCGGGGTGGAACTGCAATCCGACTACAAATTTATGCTTCGGATGGTAGATTCCTTCAATCAGTCCATCGGGGGCTTGCGCCATGGCAACCAAATCGGGGGCCAGTTTTTTAATTCCCTGGTGGTGGTAAGTGTTGACCAGAAGCTCTTTCTGTTTGTACCACTCCATCAGCGGAGTGTTTTCGAAAATGGTGAGCGGGTGGCGATGGGTATCGTAATGATCGTAGTCGATGTGTACGACACTACGTTTGTTCACCTCGTGAACATCGAGATGCAGGCTGCCACCGAAGACGACGTTAATCATGTGCATCCCGCGGCAGAAGCCGAGGATCGGCTTATCGTGCTCCACGGCATGACGGCAACAGGCAATCTCAATTTCGTCTTTAATGGGGTCGTATTCGTCGAGTTTGCTCACGCTGTAGTTTTCGTTGTAGTAGGCCGGACTTATATCGCCACCTTCCGACATCAGCAATCCGTCGTAGTCTTCGAGGTAATCGGGCAGGTTGGCGATAGTGCCTTCCGAAATGGGCACCATGATGGGCATCACACCGCCCTGCGCCAGAATCTGAAGGTAAATCTCCGATACCCAGTTAATCAGCTTGTTTTTTCTTAGTTCGCGTCGTGTGACGATCAGTACTTTTTTCTTGGTTGACATGGTTGTTCTGTTCTGCAATTTCTATGTCGGATAACGTCGGATGTACGTTGTCTTTACCGGGGCAAAGACGTTTTATATGCGGTCGACGGTTATCACTCTGAATGTGTTTGAATTGATGGTTATTCTAATGTTCTGCTGCCTGTTGCTGATGTAAAAATTCTTCCCTGTTTTCTGGAAATCGTTCGCCTCTGTTTGGTCGATCAGGTTAGTTATCAGTGCTTCAATTTCATGCTTCGGCAGCATGGTGCCGAGTTTTTTGTTTATCCGGTCATACACAAGTTCCGTATAGCAAATGTTGTGTAAAAGCGCTTGTTTGTCGATGTGTGCTGACATATTATTGTTTGCTTATCTCCTTCAAAGCTGCAATGAGCAGTTTGTCTTTTATCATTCCCTGCGAAGCTACCCGGATGTGAAAATTGTCCATGCCGGTTTTGTTGCTACAGTCGCGCACGTACAAATGATACTCTTCCAGTAACTTGTGTTGCAGTTCGGTCGCGGTCATTCCGTGCAGAATTTTTATCAATACAAAGTTACTACCGGTTGGATAGGCAAAAAAGCCCTCCAGATTCTTTAGCTCGTTGTAAAGATAGCGAACATCCTTGATGACACGCAACCGTGCCTTTTGGTACTGCGCATCGGTGGCGGGCAGTTGCGATACAAAATATTCGGCCAGCGTGTTGATATTCCACACCGGTGTCAGCTCTCGTAATCGTTTAAGCAACTCCATGTTTGCCGTGCAGCAATAACCCAATCGTAACCCCGGAACTCCGCAATGTTTGCTCATGGAGCGAACGATAATTACATTGGGATGGTGCTTTATGTGGGGCAACAAAGAGGGAGTGTCTTCGGCGGCAAAGTCCATAAACGATTCGTCGACTATGATGAGGCGCAGATGCTGCATCCGGTTGAGGAAGCGAATCATCTCTTCGAGCGACAGCAGTTGTCCGGTAGGATTGCCCGGGTTGATAATCAGAGCCGAGGTAATGCTGTGCTCATCGATCCAACCGGCATATTCGTTCAGATCGAGCTGGTAGTTGTTCTCCGGCGGGAGCTGAAACAGATGGGCACACTCCTGCTTTTTCAGTTTCTCGGTATATTCGCTGAAGGTAGGCACCGGAATGGCAAAATCGTCGATAAACTCTTTCTGGATGATGGTTATCAGTTCGGATGCTCCGTTGCCTATCAGCAGCTGCTCCGGTTTTACGTGCAGTACTTTCGACAGCGACTCCTGCGACAAGCGGGGATTGCTCGACGGATACGACTTCATCAGCATGGGTAGCCGGTCCTGAATCTTTTTTGTAAGGCGCTTGTCGGGGAAATAGGGATTGGCAATAAAACAGAAATCGGTTACTTTCGGCAGCATTTTCTCTCCTACAATATCGGCTAATGAAGGGGAGTGGGATGTTTCGTAAAACAGGTGGCGGTTTATCTTGAGCTTTTTCTTTGTGAACATGCTATAGTCAATTGATGTGTCAAAAGTACAAAAATATTCACTTTGAAACGGGGTTCGGAATGGTTTTTTCTTGACAAAAGTAAGGAAAGATGCCTCCTGTTCACAGATAACCGGGGCATCTTTCCTTCAATCGATCTCGTTTATTATGCTTTTGCTTTGCTGCTTATCATCCAGTTGATGTCGAATTTATCGGTACACATACCGAAATATTCGCCCCAGAAGGTGATGCCCATTGGCATGGCTATTTTACCCTCATCCGAGAGGGCTTCGAATATGCGGTCGGCCTCTTCGTGCGAATCGACGGCAACCGAAAGCGTTACGTTATTTCCCGTTGTCATACGTGGCGACCACTCGTCGCCGCCATCGCTTCCCATCAGAATAGCGTTGTCGCTGATGGGTAGCGCGACGTGCATGATTTTATTCATAAATGGTGCCGGAACTACCAGATCATCTTGTTGTGGCATATCGCTGAAACGCTCCAGACGCGAAATCTTAGCGTTAAATACTTGTTCGTAGTAGTGGAATGCATCTTCACATGTACCCGGAAATGCCAGGTACGGATTGATATTGATCATATAAAATGAAAATTAAAAGGATTTATTAGTCGTCTCTTTCCATTCTCAAATATAATTCCAATTTGGCCTATTTTAAAACATTCCGGCCGAAATATTTCAAAATAGCCCGATTTGTAGTTTTTGGGGACAAAGCAGTCATAACGGTTCCGCTAAAACTGAACCACGTCGATGTCATCTGAAAATATCTTTTTCTTCTATTGTGCTGTTAAATCAGAGAAGTTATTTCACGACGTTTACTGTGTGTCGCAGTAAGGCATCCAATGAATCGAAAGTCGGCACCTTATATTTTTCGGCAACGATGTCCACATTCCCTTTTCGCCAATATCCTTCGGGGCAAACCACCATCAGTTTCCCTGTGCGAGCATACAAACCCAGTTCCAGAAGACTGACCGGACTTTGAGAGCCTGGCGCAAAGTACATGATGATGATATCGGCAGCTTCTAACGCCGAAAGTTCCCATTCTACCTGTTGGCGAAAGTGCGGATCACTGCTTGTCGGTTTCCACTCTTTGTTCCAGTCATCGCGGCGGGGATTGAGTAAAATAACATTCTTCCCGGTGAGGGCTTCGGTTACGCGGGCCTGCCAATCGACCGCATTACCCATGTCGATGCTTCCGCCCAGAAAAATCTTGGTTCGCATATCCTGAGAAGGAATCGCATTGGGTGATTTGACGACAAGATTGTGTTGCTGTGCCTGCGTGAACAGACAACCGCATGTAATTATCAGGCAAATGAAAATTTTTCGTGTTGTCATATTGCCGGCTATTTCTCAGGGCTCACTTTGATTTCGGTTAAGGGCACTCCTTTTCGATCCTTATAAAGGCATGAAATGGTGATGTGATTTCGTTTGAAGAACTCCGCTTGCGGGTATTTTTCAATTCCGTGATGTACAAGAGGTTCCAGATAATTCTTCAAATCGGTAATATTCACGGAATCCTTAACTATATTTGTAATTGTGTAGCTGAAACGAAACTCTTTATTGTCGACCGAAGTGTTGTCGAAGCGGGTGAGTTTATCGACCATCAGCGGGCAGTGACGGTTAAACTCGTTGGAAATTTGCAGTAAGGTGGTTTCGGTTGATGGGGGTAAAATCCATCGTTGCAGTAGTAATGCAAAAGCAATTCCTATGACTGCTCCGGTTACTATCGTTGCGATTGTGCGATGCTTCATTTATTGATATAGTTGCAAAAATGGTCGAAAACGGTACGAAACGCGGCATCCACTTTGTCGCGGATATTCTCTTTGTTGACAAAGGGACTTTCGTGCGTGTACGGATAGTCGAAATCGGTTACGATAACTTCGGTCGGAATGTCGTGAGCGGCCCCTTTCAGTGTGTTTACCACATCGTAGGCCGGTATTACCTTGTCTTGCTCCAGCGCAATGGCAAAAATTTGCGAACTGATTTCGCGGAACCGTTTTTCTCTTTCCAACCGTTTTACCTTGAAATCGAGCATCATGCGAAATGAAGCTCCCTCCTCATGCTCTTCCAGATAGTGGTACAGTCGTTTTTCTCGTTTCAAATGGCTCTCGAGGTGTTCTACCAGATAAGAATAGAGGGCGACATTGGCTTCGCTGTCAAGAATGGCTTTCGAAACGGGGGTGAGCCGGTTGAATGTGGGACCCCCGCAAAATGCCAATAGCTTGGCGTTGGTAAAATATCCTTTGGGATTGGTGAGTTTTAATATTTCGGAGAGAAAGGTGCCGACCGAATACGAAAAGAAATGAAATTGCATCTCCGGATTTAACGGAGCGTATTTCCCGGCTTTTACTTCGTCGATAAATTGTACAATGTCGTAGTAGGTTTGCAGCCCCGACCAGATAAACCGCTGGGGTTTGGATTGCACACGGGTGCTGATAGCCACGTTGGAGAATGTAGATTGCAACAAATCCGGAAAGTGTTCTTTGCGGCATTGGCTGACGCTATGCATCAGGCGACGATCGCTCCAGGTCGAGAGTGCACGGTTCATGTGAAAAGCCATCGGGCAGAGCACTACGCAGCGATGCGTCTCTTTGGCAAGGTGGTATGCCCATGGAAGATATTTGGTCCACGATTTCTCGTTGAATCCGTGCATCAATAAAATGGCCTCTTTCTCATTGCGTTGCTGTTTCGGAATAAAGATGTGAAAATTAAATTCCTTATTTTCATTTACTTCCGAATCGATCAGGTCGAGACCCTCTTCCGTGTACCCAAGATCTGTTTTGAAAATTTCATCGTGAAAATCGATGCCGTGTTCCTTGCAGCACAGCTGTTTGTTCCCTTGCAGAATAGTCCAGTTGGCCGATTTGAAAGTTTGATTTTGTACGGTGACAAATTCATCTATCTCTATTTCCGTTTCGTTTGGGTTGACTTTTGCCTCCAATAAATTATACAAATCTAAATAGTCCATGAGATTTCGGTAATATAGATTAAATACAACAAGTCTGAAAATCGGATATTTTTCTGATCTCATTGCAAAGTTACCCATTTATAACGGGAATAACCAAAAATTATTCCTCTGTGCGGCGCGAAAGGCCTGCTAAAATAAGGTAAAAAGCGACTCTTCACTTTTGGGGTACGAAAAAATTTTTAACTTTGCATCATGGATTCTTGTGTCGGATAATCAACGATTATTTGTATAAGCATCTATTTTTTAATTTACTATGAACTCACCTTCGGTAAACAGACAAACACAACAAATAGCGATACTTGGCTCTACAGGCTCTATTGGAACTCAAGCCCTTGAAGTTATTTCAGCGCACTCCGACCGTTTTGAAGTATATGCCCTGACGGCAAACAAAAATGTTGATTTACTTATTCAGCAGGCCATCAGGTTTCAACCTGAGGTAGTTGCGATTGCCGACGACACCTGTTACTCTATTGTGAAAGAGGCGTTGGCACATCTGCCCATCAAAGTATTTGGCGGAAGCGAATCGATAGCGCAAATCGCCGAAATGGAGACGGTTGATGTGGTTTTGACGGCTATGGTGGGCTATTCGGGGTTGTTGCCAACCCTGAAGGCGCTGCGGGCCGGAAAAAAAATCGCCCTTGCCAACAAAGAGACCATGGTGGTGGCCGGTGAGCTGGTTCGCGATCTGGCACAGCGTTATCACAGCCCGATTATTCCGGTCGATTCCGAACATTCGGCTATTTTTCAGTGCCTTACGGGCGAGGTTGGAAATGATGTGGAGAAAATCCTTCTGACGGCTTCCGGAGGCCCGTTTCGCGATAAAGAGTTTGATTACCTGAAAACGGTGACCAAGCGCGAGGCTCTCAGGCATCCCAACTGGGAGATGGGGGCGAAGATTACGATAGACTCTTCCAGTATGATGAATAAAGGCTTTGAGGTGATTGAAGCCAAATGGTTGTTCGGAATTGCACCGGAACAAATTGAGGTGGTGGTGCATCCCCAATCGATTATTCACTCGATGGTACAGTTTGCCGATGGAGCTATTAAAGCGCAACTGGGTTTGCCCGATATGAAATTGCCGATCTTGTATGCGTTTTCGTATCCCGACCGGTTGAAAACCGACTATCCGCGCCTTAACTTTGCCGATTATCCGCAATTGACATTTGAAAAACCGGACACAACTAAATTCCGTAACCTTACCTTTGCTTACGAAGCGATGCGACGAAAAGGAAATGCCGCGTGCATTCTGAATGCTGCCAATGAAATTGTGGTGGCTGCTTTTCTGAAAGATGCGATCGGTTTTTTGCAAATGTCGGACGTGATAGAGACAACCATGGAAAGGGTCTCGTTTTTGCCTCAGCCTATGTATGAAGACTATGTGGCTACCGATGCCGAAGCCCGTGCTGTTGCAGCCGAACTGGTGAAAAAATGTGGATGATTTGATTGTAGAATGGGTATTGAATTGTAATATAATACAGAATTTATTGAATGGAAACTTTCATAATTAAAGCGGCACAACTGATACTGAGTTTGTCGATATTGGTTTTTTTGCATGAGTTGGGTCACTTTGCTTTTGCTCGTATCTTCAAGACCAGGGTAGATAAGTTTTACCTGTTTTTTAACCCATACATCTCCTTGCTACGCTGTAAAAAAATAGGTGGTAAATGGGAGGTTAAATTTTTTGCCCGTAACGTGCCCGATATGTATCGCAAAAAACTGGATGCTTTCGGCAACGTGGTGAAAGATGAAAAAGGCAAAGAGGTAATGGAAGAGATTTCCATGAACGATCTGCCCGAAAATGATTGGAGAAAACATACCGAAAACACCGAATGGGGTATCGGTTGGTTGCCACTTGGAGGCTATTGTAAAATTGCCGGTATGATCGACGAGTCGATGGATACCGAAGCGATGAAAAAACCGGCGCAGCCTTGGGAATTTCGTAGCAAGCCGGCATGGCAACGCCTTTTTATAATGGTGGGTGGCGTGCTGGTTAACTTTATTACCGCATTGGCTATCTACTCCATGATTCTTTTGACGTGGGGAGAGGAGTATCTTCCGCTTCAAAATGCAAAATATGGAATGCAGTTTACCGAAGTCGCGGTGAAGAACGGCTTCAGAAACGGGGATATTATATTAGAGGTAAATAATAAACCGGTAGAGGAAACGTCGGATGCCGTTAAGCGGATTCTTACGGACGGTTCACAACCGATCACGGTATTGCGCAACGGGCAAAAACAGACATTTGTGATACCTGCCGATTTTACCCGTCAGATTCTTGCTTCCAATACCAAACAATTTATGTCGCCACGTGTTCCGTTTGTGGTTGAAAAAGCAGTGAACGGATCGGCAGCCGCCAAAGCGGGGCTTCAGAAGAACGATAGCATAGTGTCGGTGAATGGTAAACCGATGTTTGCGTTTCAGGATGTATCGGCTCAATTGGATTCGTGTAAAGGAAAAACGGTTCCTTTCGAATTCGTGCGAAACGGAAAACGTTTAGCGGCATCTATTGCCGTGAGTGAAAATGGGAAGATCGGAATCGCGTTGAAAAACTCGTATGCCGGGTTTGTTACCAAGCGTATCACCTATGGATTCTTCGAATCTATTCCAGCCGGAATTAACAAAGGTGTAGAAACGTTGGTCTCTTACGTGAAACAGCTTAAGTTTATCTTTACCAAAGAGGGGGCAAAACAGATCGGCGGTTTTGGTACTATCGGAAGTCTCTTCCCTGATATGTGGGATTGGCAAAATTTTTGGGCTCTGACAGCATTTCTCTCTATCATACTCGCCTTTATGAATATTCTTCCCATTCCGGCGCTTGATGGCGGACATACGCTGTTTCTGCTCTACGAGATGGTGACAGGGCGTAAACCGAGCGATAAATTTCTGGAGTATGCTCAACTGGTAGGTCTGTTTTTGATTTTTGCTTTGATTATTTACTCAAACGGGAACGATATTTTCAGGCTGTTTAAGTAAGCTGATAATTTAAATCTCGACAGTTATGTTTCAAAAAACAGGATCGAATCTGCGGAAGTGGTCGCGGCATACCAAACATATTAAATATTGGTTGGTTGCTGTAACATTCCTGATTATTATGTGCTTTGTGGATGAAAATAATTTTTTCAGACGCATTGCCAACCAGCGTGAAATTCAGAATCTCGAAGATCAGATTGAGTCGTACGACAAGAATATTAATGATAATAGAGAGAAGATAAACGAATTGCAAACGGGTAATGCCAATCTGGAAAAATTTGCCCGCGAAGAGCATTTGATGAAGCGACCCAACGAAGATATATTTATTATTAAAGAAAAAGATTGATGCAAATAACAGAAAAACAGCGGACCCGAATATTGCAATTGCTTTATAGTGTGGGTTATGTGTTGTTGATGATCGGAACGATTCTCTATTTTTCAACGTTTAAAGTCGCTCCATACCTGTTTTCGTTGGGTGTTGTGTGTCTTATCGTGGTGAGGGTGGTTTTACCTATCGATCAGTCCGATTTCAGAACCAAGCGATTGAATAAAATTCATGCATTTGCTACGCTGGTATTAGTTGCCAGTGCCTATGGAATGTTTATTCATTATTACCTCTGGTTGGCCGGTTTGTTGGTGTCTACCCTTCTTGATCTGTACATCAGTTTCAGATTGCCAAAAAAAGAGGAGTAAAGTTTTCTTGAAAGTACATTTTTCAGCATAAAAAAACGCAGCCGATTTAAATAATCAGCTGCGTTTTTTTATGCTTCTTTTTTTGTTTTTAGTTAGTGGACTTTTTCCAGCAAGTGGAGAGCATGATCTAAAATAGTTGTATCGTCAAGCATAACCAAACCTCCGTCGGGACCCGGCTCTATATGAACACCACAACTTTTGCCGTCCTTGAAATTATGACCACCGAAGTAATTGCGGACTGTTTCGTCGGTAAGTCCCAAGTCAGAGGCAATTTTTCCCATACTGCCAGACGGAAGTCTGTCTTTGATTTTTCTCAGTTCGTTAAATGTGATTGTTCTTGTCATAATCATGCGATCTTATAAGGTTAATACATGAGTTAATTTCACGCACTAAATATACGGCTTAAAATATGGAATTGCAACCGGCATTATGTTTTTTTTGCAGAGGTAAGTACGAACTGATAAGTTTGGTTTATGGATGCTTTCGGGTAGATTATTGCTTTTTAGCGGAATACTTTACGGAGGTGTGGGGCGGGGTATAAAAAAATCCTCTCGGAGGAGAGGATTTGACTGTTTTTGTGTTATGCTTTAATTTTATTTTGTATTTCCTGAATACATGCCCGATACTGTTTATCGATTTCCATTAAATCGTTTACTACCTTACAGGCATGTAGCACGGTGGCATGGTCTCGTTTGCCAATCAGTTCGCCGATGGAAGAGAGCGAGTGTTTGGTGTGGCATTTTGCAAGGTACATGGCAATTTGACGTGCCTGAGCCAATTCCCGGTTCCTGCGTTTCGACAACATATCTTCTATTTTCAATCCGAAGTGTTCGCAAACCACATTTCTGATTTGCTCAATGGTAACCACTCTCGGAGTTACGTTTACCACATTGCTCACAGCTTTATGGGCAAGTTCCAGATTTATAGGACTGTCGGTGAGGGTAGAGTAGGCGAGTAACGAAATGATGACACCTTCCAGATCGCGAATGTTGTCGGTGACATTTTCCGCAATATAGTTAACTACTTCATCGCTTATGTCCAATCCGTCTTTGAAGATTTTGTGCTTTAGAATGTCCTTGCGCAACTCAAAATCCGGTTTGGATATCTCGGCCGACAAACCCCACTTGAAGCGCGTGATGAGCCGCTGTTCGAGTCCCTGGAGTACCATGGGTGATCGGTCGGATGTCAGAATCAGTTGCTTCCCGTTTTGGTGAAGGTGATTGAAAATATGGAAGAATGTATTTTGAGTTCCGTTTTTTCCGGCAAATTCATGAATATCATCCAGAATCAACACGTCGATGCTCTGGTAAAAATTCAGAAAATCATTTACCGTATTGTTGCGTACGGCATCGGTATATTGAATTTGAAACAGATTGGCAGAAACGTAAAGTACCCGTTTGTCAGGATGTGTTTTTTTTGCCTGAATACCGATAGCATGAACAAGGTGCGTTTTACCTACCCCCGATTGTCCGAACACAAACAACGGGTTGAAAATGGTGGTTCCCGGATTGTTGCCAATGCTGATACCGGCTGTGCGAGCCAGTTTATTGCTGACACCCTCAACAAATGTATTGAAATTATAGATCGGATTGAGCTGAGGATCGATATGCGGGACAACCTCTTTGCGTGTAAACGGATTGTCCTGTTTGGGGGCGTTGTATAGCTGATTGGGTTTTAGCTTGTCGTCGCTCGGAATTGTAGTGCTGGTTCCGGAAGTCCGGTCGACCAAAACGCGATACATTAAGCGTGTGCCATCCCCGATTTCTCTGTGAATGGTCATCCGTAACAGATCAACAAACGTCTCTTCGATGTATTCGTAAAAGAACTGGCTGGGGACTTGTACCGTAAATACGTTGTTCTCGTAACTCAGCGGTACGATAGGTAAAAACCACGTAGAGAAGGTAGTTTCGGACACATTGTCGCGTATCACACGCAGACAACGGTGCCACAAGTCACTGGCATTGTTCAATTTCATCTTTTTCGGTCTTATGTCTTTTCGGGTAGACAAAGATCAAAAAGATTTTCCACATATAAAATAGCTCTTTTGTGGTATTTTTCATTTTTTTTTGTACAATCTTTATTATCAGGGTGTTAATTTATATTACTGGAATACAGTTGTTTGGCTGACTGTTGATAAATAATTGTCTTTTTTTCAACAGGCTAACGAAATAGTTAAAAAAAGTTTATTGAGATAGGTGTAAGATTGGGTATAGACAGAACTTATTGTTTTTTAGGTATATGTGTTCAAACATGTTTTAGAACATAATACCGGTGTATTTTTTGTGTCGATCTTTTGCGATTGCAATAAAAAAACATGACCTTTGAAGGATTAATTTATTTACCTTTAAATTTTGAAGAGTATGAAAATTGGAACCCCAAAAGAGATTAAAAACAACGAGAATCGTGTGGGATTGACTCCCGCCGGCGTGGCTGCACTTGTTAAACATGGCCATATTGTTTACATTCAGGAAGGTGCAGGGGCCAATAGTGGCTTTAGTGATGATTTGTATTTGAAGGTAGGTGCAACTTTGTTGCCCTCAATCGAAGAGGTGTATGCCGCTTCGGAGATGATTGTCAAGGTGAAAGAGCCGATAGAACCTGAGTATCGGTTGATTAAAAAAGGCCAGTTGCTTTTTACGTACTTTCATTTTGCATCAAATCCCAAATTGACCAAAGCGATGATCGACAGCGGAGCTGTTTGTCTTGCTTACGAAACGGTTGAAAAGGCCGACCGTAGTCTTCCATTGTTGATTCCGATGTCGGAAGTTGCCGGCAGGATGTCAATTCAGGAAGGTGCCAAGTATCTTGAACGTCCCAATGGCGGAAAGGGTATTTTACTTGGTGGCGTGCCAGGTGTGAAACCGGCAAAAGTATTGGTGTTGGGAGGCGGTGTTGTGGGAACACAAGCTGCCTGGATGGCTGCCGGTTTGGGTGCCGATGTCACCTTGGCCGACATCTCATTGCCCCGCCTGCGTTATTTGGCCGATGTGTTGCCTCATAACGTAAAAACGCTCGTCTCTTCCGACTATGTTATTGCCGAAGAGGTGAAATCTGCAGACCTTGTTATTGGCGCCGTATTGGTAACCGGAGCAAAAACGCCCCATTTGGTGACTGCTGCCATGTTGCCTACAATGCAAAAAGGGGCTGTTATGGTAGATGTGGCAATCGATCAGGGTGGATGTTTTGAAACGTCCCATGCAACCACACACAACGATCCGATTTATACGATCGACGGTGTGGTTCACTATTGTGTAGCCAATATACCGGGAGCAGTACCTTATACCTCTACACTGGCACTGACCAATGCTACCTTGCCCTATGCTATACAACTGGCTAATCAGGGCTGGGAAAAAGCGTGTGCCGCAAATGCAGAGCTTCAGAAAGGATTGAATATTGTCCATGGCGATATCGTGTATGCCGCAGTTCGCGAGGCATATCAGGGATAATCTTTGTTATTAGTAATCGCGGCATGGTATCGAAAGGTGTCATGCCGTTTTTTATGTCTTGAGCCGAAAATAGCCTATCTTTGCCTGTCGGGAATATTCATAGTACACCTTCCATGTTTCTTAAAACAAAAGCCATTATTCTGCATTGTGTGAAATACAATGATAAAGCCATTATCGTTCATTTGCTCTCCGAAGAGCGGGGCCGGCTATCGTGTATTTTATATGGTGCCGGGCGCAAAAAGAGCGGATCGAAAATGGCTTTTTTGCAACCATTGTCGTTGGTCGATATGGAGATAGAGATGAAACCCGATCGGGAACTGCATCAGATCAAAGAGATTCGCTCGTATCGGATTGTCAACTCCATTCAAATGAATCCGGTAAAAAACGCCCTGGCTCTTTTTTTGTCCGAGTTTTTGTATCGTACGCTGCGCGAAATGCAGGCCGACAAGCATCTGTTTCTGTTTTTGCAGGAGTCGGTGTTGGTGCTCGAACGTTCGGAACAGGGAGTAGCCAATTTTCATCTGGTACTGATGCTTCATCTGACCCGTTTTCTTGGCTTTTTTCCCAATACCGAGAATGTTGGTTTGCGTTTTTACTTCGATATGGTCAACGGCATATTTACTTCTGCCATACCTTTGCATAAACAATTCTTGCGTCCTGACGAAAGTGCGGTTCTCTATCAGTTAATGCGTATCAACTATGAGAATATGCATAAGTTTCGTTTTTCGCGGGAAGAACGGGTTCGTATTATCGAGTATATGCTAACCTACTATCGAATACATCTGGTCGAAATCGGAGAGCTCAAATCGTTGCCGGTGCTGATGGAGTTGTTCGATTGATGCGGTTGGATATGAATGTTGTGTTTTAGCTTTTCTAAAGGTTTCGGTGACAGATTTTTCGTCCGAATTACGTACATTTGCATTCCTTATGTATGACAATCAAATAATCAGTCAATGAAGTTTATCCGTATAGTCACACTTGCCCTGCTGGTAAGTAGTACGCTGCATATTTCGGCCTCGAAAAAGAATGTGTACAAGCATTTTGAAGAGGTTACACCAACCGATTTACAATTCAACTATTTTTTCGATGATGCGTTGCGTGAGCAACTTGCCGGTCATTACGATGCTGCAATCGATCTGCTGAATGCGTGTAACCGTATTAAGCCCGACGATGGAAATGTGATGTATGAATTATCGAAAATATATGGAGCGACAAAACAGACGGCCAAATCTATAGCCTGCCTTGAAAAAGCATCCGTATCGCAGACTGAAAATGTGTGGTTCAAGATGGCTCTGGCAGAGCAGTATCTGGCTTCGCAGCAGGTAGATAAAGCGGTGGTAATTTATAATGCCATTGTTAAAATTGATCCGGAGAATGACGATGCTTTGATGATGCTTATCAATATTTATTCGCAATCGGAAAAATATAACGAAGCGATTAACGCATTGAATCAACTGGAGAAAATACAGGGCATGAATCAGGATATTACGATGGAAAAGGCACGCCTTTATTTTATGCAAAATCAGAATAAGAAAGGAATTGCCGAAATAGACAAGCTTGTAAAAGCATATCCGAATGAACCCAAATATCAGGTACTCAGAGGCGATATTTATCTCGAACAGAAAATGAAGCCGGAAGCTCTGGTATGTTATCAGCAGGTGCTAACGAATGATCCAAGTAATGGCGACGCGCTGTTTTCTTTGTCGAAATATTATAAAGCTATCGGAGATTCGGTGTCGATGATGACGACGCTCGATCAGATGATGCGTAATAAAAATGTGGATCTGGAACCAAAAATATCGGTGTTGAAAGATATGGTAACCCGGCCTTCTGAAATGCAGAAAGTGGAGGGTTATCTGGCCTCTTTGCTTGAAATGTATCCCGAAGAGGAGGGCTTGCATAATTACAATTATCTGTTTCTGATGATGAAGCAGAAGATTCCGGCTGCAGAGAACGAATTGAAGATTATGCTCGATCTGAATCCTCAGAACAAACTGACATGGACAAGAATGATCGATATTAAGATAAAGCAGGAAAACTTTTCATCAATCGATTCTCTTTGTACCAAAGCGTTGGAATATTTTGCCGACGATGTCGATTTCTGTTTTTACAAAGCAATTGCACAGTTTCAACTGGGTAAATACCGGGAGACGGTTACCAGCTGTAATAAAGCCCTTCAATTGGTGCCCGATGAAAATATTGTGATGCGATCGCAGATATATACTCAGTTGGGAGATTCGTATTACAAATTGGGATTGAAAGATTCTACCTATCAGGCATATACCCAGTCGCTGAAGTATCAACCCAATAACATCGGTACGTTGAACAATTATGCGTACTATTTATCGCTTGATAAGCGTGAATTGCCGAAGGCCGAGAACATGAGCGCCAAAACCGTGGCAGCCGAACCTACCAATGCCACTTATCTCGACACATATGCCTGGATCTTTTTTGTTCAGGAAAAATATTCGCTAGCTAAAATATACGAAAAGCAGGCAATCGAAAATGGTGGCGATAAAAGTCCCGAGGTGCTTGAGCATTACGGCGATATCCTGTTCATGTCCGGAGAAAAACAGGAGGCTGTTGAGTGGTGGCAAAAAGCGGTCAAAGCCGGTGGAGAGTCACCGTTGTTGAAGAAAAAAATCGAAACAAAAAGTTATCTGGAGAAATAAATTATTTCTTCAGAAACGGGCAGTCTCTGTTATTAACTCTCTTTCCAGAAATGGGAGTGGTGTTTTAGTGCAGACTTGACGAATACGGCCGGGTCGAATCCCCTCAAACGGGCATATTCAGCCGCAATAAACTCAATGAGTGACTGATCCATGAAAAAACGGCAAAAGCATCTGACCGCCATCTCTTTGGTGACAAACCCGAATTTCATACGGTTAATGTCCAATAGCGTAAATCTGAAAGTGCCATTTGTGTTTTCAAACAATACATTTCCCGGAGAGTAATCGACGGGATAGATCCCTTGCTCGTGTATGGATGCGGTATAAGCCGCCAAAGCCTTCAGAAAATTTTCATTTCCCTCCACTGTGTAGTCACTTAATTCCCGTAGAATATGCGACTCGGGCGAAAATAGCGAGATAAAATAGGAGTCAGTCATCAAGAACCCATGGTATTGCTCGATATACGCAACGGGTACAGGGGTGTTTATCCCTTTGTTCAGGAGAAGAAACGCGTAGCTGTATGCTCTTTGAGCCTTGCTCTGCCGGAAAGTGCCATAAGCTATCTGGTTGATAATATGAGGCCGCTTGTACTTTTTGACAGTAAAAGTTTGATTGTCGATGTCAAAATTCTTAATCTCATTTCGAGCCTTATAAATAGTAGTTCCCTGCGATTGAAAATTTTGCGAAATCGTATTTATAAAACTACTGATATGCTGATAATCTGGCGAAATGGTTATAACAGTCTTCATATTTTTATTAGGAAATGCGAACAAAGATACTATTTTTAGCTTATTGAATATGTCGTGTTTTGTAGAAATAGGATTAAATTGTTAATGTGTTAAGGATTTTTATGATCGGGGGCGTCTGTTCTGCGAAACCGTTTCAAGAAATTGTATTTTCTGAGTAATTACGTGCTTTATGTTCTTGGGTTGGTTTATATATTGTTATCTTTGTGTTTAATATTTTAATTGCGATGGAACAGTATAATCTGTTGATGGCTTTTGGCTTAACTTTTGTGGCAGGACTTTCTACCGGAATAGGGGGATTGCTGACCTATTTTTCCAAGCAAACCAACCGTTCTTTTCTCTCTTTTTCATTAGGACTGGCGGCCGGAGTCTTGCTGTTCGTATCGTTTGTGGAAATATTTCCCGAGTCGCTGCGTCTGTTCGGATCGGTAGCCGCGCCTTCGAAAGCTTTTACCTTTACCCTTCTCTCGTTTTTTGCCGGAATTATCATAATGGCTCTGACTGATATGCTTTTTCCTCATCATGTCGATGTGAATCGTGTAGTTGCTGAAGATGAACAATTAAAAAAAAGCCTGAAAAAGATGAGTATCCTGATTGCTCTGGCTGTTACTTTGCATAATATTCCCGAAGGTATTGCCATGTTTACCATCGGAGTTTCCAATTACCGTTTGGCATTTCCTATTTTGCTGGCTATTATTATTCACAATATTCCCATAGGTATCTCTATCTCGGTGCCAATGTATCATGCAACCGGCAACCGGATAAAAGCATTATGGATAACGTTGGCGGCCGGACTATCTACTCCGCTGGGAGCGTTACTTGCATGGTTGTTTATATTGCCTTACTGGTCTCCTATGCTGGAGGGTACTGTGTTGGGAGCTGTATCGGCTACAATGGTATATATTGCTGTCGATGAATTAATTCCGACGGCAAATCACTATGGAAGGAGCTTGTATTCTAAAATAGGGTTGATAAGCGGAATGGCTCTGGTTGCCATTGCCCTGTTATTAATGGGTGAGTAAATATTGCCATTATGGCTTGTTTGGCTCTCTTTGTAAGTCCGATCTTTTCCCTGATTTTTCACTACATTTGCATCAACATTTCAATCATATCCGTTTCTTTTGATTCAGCAATAACAACTGTTTTGTCGCTGAATGAAATTGAACCGGAGAATACTAAAACTTAGAACAAAATGAAACACTCATGGGGTTTGTGTGTTTGGATATTTTTGACTGTGTTCTGCATACAGGCGTGGTCGCAGCAGTTGAATTATCCTGTGGTAGAAGAGAATGGACAGAAATTTTATCTCTACACGGTAGAGACTAAAGAGGGGTTGTATGCTGTTAGTCATAAATTTAATGTGACTCAGGCCGATATTCTGAATTGTAATTCCACCATTGTGGAAGGCTTGAAAGCCGGGCAGGTAATTCGTATTCCGCTTTCTACAACCTCGTTGCCTGTGGTGACCTCAACCCGGCAACATATAGTTGTGAAAAAACAAACGCTCTATTCCATTGCTTATCAATATGGTGTGAGTGTCGAATCCATCGTTGCCGCAAATCCCGGCGCTGCCAAAGGAATCAAGGATGGAGATGTTTTGTTGATACCGCCACCTCAAAAAAAGGAGGCTGAACCGAAAGAAAAAGAGGTACCTCAAAAAGAGGTGCAAGTACCGGAGAAGTCACGTTCCGTGGTGGTAAAAGAAGAGCCTAAGACGACGACTATCGTTGTCGCGCCGAAACTGACTACTCCCAAAGGTATGGAGCGTCATCAGATAGTTGCCGGTGAAACGTTTTATAGTTTGAGTCGTATGTACCACGTATCGGTAGAGGCTATCAAAAATGCCAATCCGACGGTGGAGGTGCTGAAGGTCGGTGAGTCGGTGCTGATTCCTTCCGATACGGTAAAGGCGCGTGTTCCCGAAGTAAAACCGGTAGCTCAACCGGCTGTCAGTGTGGCTAAAAGTGAGATAAAAGTAGCTGTTCTGCTGCCATTTTCTTTAGATGGAGAGAAAGAAGATCCTACAATTCAAAAATTTATCGATTTTTATCGTGGGGTTCTGATCGCGTTATCCGATCTGAAAGAGAAGGGTATATCGGTAGATGTACACACATACGACGTGGCGAAAACAGTGGCAGGGGTCAGTCGGATTCTGGCAAAGGAGGAGATGGCGCATGTCGATTTGATCATTGGCCCTGCTTATGCCGGGCAGATAAAACCGGTGGCCGACTTTGCCAAAGCACATAAAATTTACACGGTCATTCCTTTTACCCAAAAGGTGGAGGGTATTGCATCGAACCCCTATTTGTTTCAGTTCAATCCCTCTATCCGGACACAATATTTGCAGGCGGCAGCTATGTTTGCCAAGAAATTTCATGCCTATAACATTGTGGTCGCCCATACGGTTACTGAAAGTGCTACCGATGACGGACTTTTCTTTGCCGAGAGCCTGACATCAAGACTAAAGCAAAATCATGTGGCATACCACTCGGCAACGCTTCAGAGCGGAAGCCTTGATCCGATCAAACCCTGGCTTATCGGAAGTAAACCGGTTATCGTGGTTTTGGCTACTTCGGATGCCGAAAAAGCGGCACCTTACCTCTCTGCCTTTGCCGGATTGAATACGGAAAATAAGCCGATTCCTTTGTACGGATTTCTCGATTGGGAACCTGAAACCAATATTTATCCGAACCTGTATTATTCGTCGTTGTTTTATACTCACGATCGGGACAATTTATCGGATTATAATTATAAATATACCAAATGGTTTCATTTGAAACCGAACTCGGGCGAAATCATCCGGTTCGATTTATTGGGCTATGATTTGTCGATGTATTTTGTTTCGGCTATCAGCAATTACGGCATACCCGCATTTACACAGCATCTGAATACTCAGTTGCCTGAAAACATAGAATCCCGTTTTTCGTTCAAAAGGGTTGCTCCTGGTGGTGGGTATCAAAATAACGAATTGCATTTGCTCAATTACCGGAGTGGTAAGGGTGTGAATCTGGTCGGAGAATGAATTTCATAAAACATATAACCAGCGTGAAAATTTATCAGTTACAGTTTAAGAATCCGTTTCTTCGATGTCTCCTTGTTGTGCTTTTTGCCGGATTCGTCTCTTTTTCTAAAGCCCAAACATCCGATTTTCAGCCTTATTTTAGCTTCGGAACTGCCCATGGAATAAGTCTCTCGTCAATGAATTTTTATCCGGATGTAGTGCAAAAACAGGCCCTGGGTTATTATGGGGGCATCGCTGCAAATTACATCTCGGAAAAACACTGGGGCTTGCAGGTGGAACTCAACTATTCGCAACGGGGTTGGAAAGAGCAGGAAACTTCGGGTAACTTTCAGCGGCGACTTAACTACTTCGAGATGCCTGTTTTAACTCACTTTTATCTGGGCAATAAATTTCGCTGGATGTTTAACTTGGGGCCTAAAATAGGGTACTTGTTGTCTGAGAGTTCGCAAAACGCGGTTCACTCTTCCACCAATCCGGAAAATACGATGCCGGTTTCAAATAAATTCGATTATGGTATTTGTGCCGGTTCGGGATTCGAATTGGTGATGGGAGCTACCAGTTATGTGCTGGAGGCCCGCTACTCTTTCGGCCTGAGCGATGTTTTTCCCAACTCCAAAGCCGACACATTCGAAAATTCAGGAAATAAGTTTTTATCTATAACACTGGGGGTATTTCTTCACTTTCCGGCTCAGCATCGGCATTGAGGACATACCGTTTGTAGTATGAGATAATCAATGTTGTAAGTGGTAGTGCAATAATCATTCCCACAATGCCCAAAAGGGATCCCCATACCGAAAGTGACAACAGAATCAATGCCGGTTTGAGTCCCGTCATTTTACCCATTATTTTCGGAATAAGGAAGAGATCTTGCGTGATTTGGACGATGGCAACTACAATCGCCAATTCGAGAAACAGCATCGGGAAACTTTGTCCGGTTTCAACCGATCGGATCCACATCAGAAAAGTTACCGGAATAAACCCGAACCACTGCATGTAGGGTACCATGTTGAGCAGACCGATAAACAATCCCATGAGGATGGCCAACGGTAAGCCGATGATGGAAAAGCCGATGGCGCACATAATGCCCACAATACTCGCTACAAAGGCCTGTCCCCTGAAATAGCGATTCATTCCCTGCATCAAATCATCTACCAACCCTTCGCAAAAAGGACGATATTTGGGAGGAATGGCACTCCGCCATCCGTTGGTTATCTTTTCGTAATCGAGCAGAATAAAAATAACATACAGCAAAATCACAAACACGATAAATAACCCCAGAATAAATTGCAGCGTGCCTGACAGCAAGCTCATGAAATGAGGCTGTATTTTGCGTAGAACCTCCTGAAACGAAGAGCTGTTCATCAGGCTCTGAAGCTCCTTTAACGATAAGTGTTCGGTTATGTAATTCTGCCACTCAGCGGGTAAAAAAGAGAGCTGGAACTGATGTGTCCGGGGATTGATCAGATATTGTGAAATCAACTGACTTGCTCTCGATACTTCCGTCGATACCGGGTCGATTAGTGAGAAAATAATACCGGCCGCAATGGCAAACAGGGTGATGAATGACGCTAAAATGGCCAGCGCCCGGTAGTGGAACTTTAATTTGAACTGAAAAAAGTTGACCATTGGGTTCATCATGTATGCGATGAGCCATCCTAAAAGAAAGGGTAACAATACACTACTCAGGTAATCGACCAGGAAATAGAGGGATAAACCAATGATGAGGCCGATTATCAATCTGACAACTCTATCGAATGTGAATGGACGGCTTACATGCATGACAGATAAACGTAAAAAATGAGAAACTGAAATCTATCGCAAGGTATAACTTTTTGCGAAGCTTTCAAAACAATTTCTATCGAAAAAAGAGGGAAGATAATTTGATTGTGTAACCTTGCAATAATGAATCCGATAATATTAATTATAAAGGTAGACATATTTTTGCTAAAAAATAACACTCTGAGACATTGAAAAAATGCGTATATTTGTCAGGTTTTTCCTTTGACGAGCAATCAATAAAAGATTGTCAATATTATCTATGATCACGGTAAAAGAAGTAGTGAACCGAAAGGAATTGAAGCAGTTTATCATGTTTCCTTTCGAACTTTATAAAAATGATAAAAACTGGGTGCCCCCACTTATAAAAGGCGAATGGGCTATTTTTGACAGTACTAAAAATCCGGCGTTTGACCATTGCGAAGCATCTTATTTTCTGGCATATAAAGACAATAAAATTGTCGGACGTGTTGCCGCAATCATTAATCATAAGGCTAATGTGCGCTGGAACGAGAAGTATACCCGCTTCGGTTGGATTGCATTTATTGATGATACCGAAGTGTCGGCAGCATTGCTGAATGCGGCCGAATCATGGGGCTCGGCGAAAGGCATGAAGGGAATTCACGGCCCGCTTGGCTTTTCCGATTTGGATGCGGAGGGTATGATGGTCGAAGGCTTTAATCATGAACCGGGTATTGCAACTGCCTATAATTTTGAATATTATCCGAAGCATTTGGAAATGCACGGATACAGGAAAGCTGCCGACTGGGTTCAATATAAGTTCAATGCGTCGCAACCTGTACCCGCTAAGGTACTTCATATTAGCCAGATAGTTGCTTCTGAATACAAAGTGGAAATATGTACTCCCACAACTAAAAAGGAGTTGCTGAGTTATGCTCCGGGTATTTTTAAAACGCTGAATGCCTCTTTTAAAAATTTGTATGGCTTTGTGGAGTTGTCCGAACGGCAAATTGATTTCTATATTAAAGCCTATTTGAGATTTGCCCGTCCGGAGTTGTTTTCCATCTTACTCGATGAGAGTAATAATGTGATAGGATTCGGAATCGGTTTTCCATCTATGGCCCGTGCTCTGAAAAAAGCTCACGGACGCCTTTCTCTTTTCGGATTTATCCATATCATGCGTGCGTTACGAAAGTATGATATGGTAGATTTGTGCCTGATGGGTGTGCATCCCGACTGGCAAAAGAAAGGGTTACATGCTTTGTATCTTGCACGTATGAACGAGCAATATATTAAACATAAAATAAAATACGCTATCTCAACGGGTCAGCTCGAAACGGATGCCAGAGCTCTTGGAGTTTGGAAAGATTATGAAAAAGAGGCATGTTTCCGAACCCGTTGTTACATTAAAGATTGATCGAAAGATATAATGCTTTAATAATTAAAATAATAGCCAAACCTAATACAAATTTTGTCTGACTGTCAATGAAACGTTATCTTCCGATATATCCTATTGAAATAATTACATTTATTTGGATCATTTGTACGGGCCTTTTTATCTTACTGTTTCCTTCATCGGTGCGCGAAACTACGCAGGCACATCTGTTGCTGATGAGAGGAACTATTTTGTTCGGTTTTGTGACAGTTATGCTGTTGCACCGGCTAACCGGATGGCAGCTTTTTACCTATTTCAGGCAGCTGGCCCCGATCCTTTTAATTACATATTGGTATCCTGAAACATACTATTATAATCAGCTGTTTTTTAAAGATATAGATAAGTTTTTAATTGCATCCGATCAATGGATTTGCGGTTGTCAGCCCAGTACGTTGTTTTCTGAAGTATGGGCTCCGGCTGCATGGTTCAATGAACTGATGAATTTTGCATACATATCCTTCTATCTCGCACTTGCTTTGGTGCATCTCTATTTTTTGAAGGTACAGACTGAAAAAGCATTTTTCATCTCCTTTGTATTGCTGAGTTCGTTTTTGCTGTTTTACATGTTTTATATCTTTTTTCCGGCCGAGGGACCGCAATTTTATATTTGCAGGCATCCGGTGAATGCTATCCCGAATTACGGACCGATGCGTGGGTTGTTGATGTGGTTGCAGTCTGAGGGCGAGCGTCCTACCGGTGCAATCCCCAGTTCACATATCGGACTGATGGTCACCTATATGATACTCTTTTGGAAACATGCCCGTAAGCTGTTTTATTGGATTTTACCATTTTCTGTTTTGCTGGCACTTTCCACGGTATATATAAAGGCTCATTATGTAATAGATGTAATCACCGGAGCAGCACTTGCATTTCCGTTCTATTTTTACAGCGTATGGCTTTGGGATAAACTCAGTAGTCGCTTACATGCCTCGACCCGGATTGTATGAAAGAATTCAATGAAGCCGAAATTTTAGCCAAACTCAGCATTCCCAAACATCGGAGTGCTGCTTTCGGACGGGTTGTGCAAGAGTATCAGCAGCCAATCTACTGGCATATCCGTAAAATGGTATTGAATCATGAGGATGCTAACGATGTGATGCAGACTACTTTTATGAAAGCCTGGAATGCGATTGACAGCTTCAGAGGAGAATCAAAAATTTCAACGTGGTTATTTCGTATCGCCGTAAATGAAACTATTACCTTTTTGAATAGTCAAAAGATGAAGAATAGTTATTCGACGGATGATTTGGAAAGTTCGATGGCACAGAATCTGGAAGCCGACCCCTATTTTTCGGGAGATGAAACGCAACTTCGATTTCAAAAAGCGATATTGACACTGCCCGATAAACAACGGTTGGTGTTTAATATGAAATATTTTGATGACCTGAAATATGAAGAGATGGAACGGATTCTTGGCACTTCGGTTGGCGCGTTAAAAGCTTCCTATCACCATGCTGTAAAAAAAATTGAGGCCTATTTATTGAGCGATGTTTAAACTATTGTGAGGATCGTGAGTCTAAATATAAAAATGAAAAGAAAATGAACGAGAATTCCAACTTTGACAAAAAAAATCCATTTGCAGTTCCGGATGGATATTTTGAGGATTTTGCTGCAAAGATGGCTTCGATGACCCAGATATCCATGCCGAGCATACCATGGTATCGAAAAACAAAATCCTGGATTGCTGTTGCAGCGGTATTATCCGGAGTGATAATCGGTACAAAATTACTAATGCCGACCGAAATTAATACTCAGGTTGCAGTTATGCAGCCTACGGAAGCAGAATCATATATTCTGAACCAGATCGATGAATCAAATTTGGTGAGTTACTCAAACGATACAGAAGAAGTTGCAACTTCGGCTGAATAATACTTTTTGCTATGAAAAGAACATTATTAGTGGTAGTGGTGGCTTTGATAGCGGGTGCTCTGTTTGCTCAGCATCCTGATGCTAATCAGCAGATTGAAGATTTTCATGCAAGAAAAGTGGAATTCATCAAACGTTCGGTTCGTATGACTCCGGAAGAAGAGAAAGCTTTTTTGCCTGTGTTCAATGAGTACGAACAGAAGAAATGGGGAATCAGCCAGAGGAAAGACGCCTTGCGTAGTTCCAAAAAAGATGATTCCGGCGATTTTGCACGGATTAACGATATGTTGATCAATAGCGAATTGAACAGGGCGAAGCTGGCTAAATTGTATCATGAAAGATTTAAAAAAATATTGCCTCCCGAAAAGTTATTCAGATACTACGTTGCCGAACGCCAGTTCAAAGAAATGATGATTAATGAAATGGTGAAACGGAGAGTTGATGCAATGAAACGCAGATAACACACAATTTCTACAATATAAAATTAAAGCCGCCCGCAGGACGGCTTTTTTTGTGCCCGTATCTGCCGTTTTGTCACTTTTTTTGTCAGAAATCGAATTGAATTATGCTGCCGCTGTCAAAATAACTTTTGCCCGGCAGTCTGTATCGGAAGATTAAAATGACGCTCTTTTTGATATGCTGAATTTAAATAGCATTATATCAATGTATTAACAGGTATTCTGGGGGTTAGATGGAAGCTCCTGTTGCAGTTTGGCATAAGGTTTGCTCTTAGGTAAACGTCGCTCGGGGCATATGAAATAGAAAAAATTAATACAAAACATATATTTTACAGACAATTATGGGAAAAATTATTGGAATTGACTTAGGCACCACCAACTCGTGTGTGGCCGTAATGGAAGGCAACGAGCCTGTTGTAATAGCAAACAGCGAAGGAAAACGTACAACTCCTTCCATTGTTGCATTTATCGAAGGTGGCGAACGTAAAGTGGGCGATCCTGCAAAACGTCAGGCTATCACCAACCCTAAAAAAACTATCTTCTCCATCAAACGTTTTATGGGAGAAACCTACGATCAGGTACAGCGGGAGATTGCCCGTGTGCCTTATCAGGTGGCAAAAGGAGAAAACAATACACCGCGTGTGGATATCGACGGTCGTCTTTATACACCGCAGGAAATTTCGGCTATGGTACTTCAGAAAATGAAGAAAACCGCCGAAGATTACCTCGGACAGGAAGTGACCGATGCGGTTATTACCGTGCCGGCTTATTTTAGCGAATCGCAACGTCAGGCAACCAAAGAGGCCGGCGAAATTGCAGGTTTGAATGTGCGTCGTATCGTGAACGAACCTACAGCCGCATCGTTGGCTTACGGTTTGGATAAGACGCACAAGGATATGAAAATTGCCGTATTCGACCTTGGTGGCGGTACATTCGATATCTCTATCCTTGAGTTGGGAGACGGCGTATTTGAAGTGAAATCGACCAATGGCGATACTCACCTCGGTGGTGATGATTTCGACCACGTGATTATCGACTGGCTGGCTCAGGAATTCAAAAACGACGAAGGTATCGATCTTCTTCAGGATCCGATGGCGTTGCAACGTTTGAAAGAGGCTGCCGAAAAAGCAAAAATCGAATTGTCAAGTTCGACATCGACCGAAATTAACCTGCCGTATATTATGCCGGTAAACGGAATTCCAAAGCACCTGGTAAAAACGCTGACCCGTGCGAAATTCGAGCAGTTGGCCGACAGCCTTATTCAGGCAACGGTTGAGCCCTGTCGCAAGGCGCTGTCTGATGCCGGTATGAATTCTTCCGATATCGACGAAGTAATTCTGGTGGGCGGTTCTACCCGTATTCCGGCTATTCAGACTATTGTTGAGAAATTCTTCGGCAAAGCTCCGTCAAAGGGTGTAAATCCGGACGAAGTGGTAGCTGTAGGTGCCGCAATTCAGGGCGCTGTATTGACCGGTGATGTGAAAGATGTTCTTTTGCTCGATGTTACTCCGCTTTCGTTGGGTATCGAAACCTACGGAGGGGTAATGACCAAACTGATCGAATCCAATACAACCATTCCAACCAAAAAATCGGAAGTGTTCAGTACGGCTGCCGATAACCAACCTTCGGTACAGATTAACGTATTGCAGGGTGAACGTCCGATGGCGCGCGACAACAAACAAATTGGGGTATTCCACCTCGATGGTATTCCTTCTGCACCGCGTGGTGTTCCTCAGATTGAAGTATCGTTCGATATCGATGCCAACGGTATTCTTAAGGTTTCGGCAAAAGATAAAGCTACCGGCAAAGAACAGAGTATCCGTATCGAAGCTTCGAGCGGGTTGACCGATGCCGAAATCAAGCGGATGAAAGATGAAGCGGCAGCCAATGCAGAAGCCGATGCAAAAGAGAAAGAACGCATCGAAAAGATGAACCATGCCGACAGTCTGATTTTCAATACCGAAAAGCAGTTGAACGAACTGGGCGATAAATTGCCAGCAGACAAGAAAGCTCCGATCGAAGCTGCTCTTGCCAAACTGAAAGAGGCTCACAAAGCACAGGATCTGGCTGCTATCGACGCCGCCACCAAAGAACTGGAAACAGTGTTCCATGCAGCCAGTCAGGAGATGTATAATGCTCAGGCTGGTGCGCAAGGAGCACAACAGCAACAGCATCAACAACCGAACGACGGAGCTTCTTCCACCGATGGAAAAGATAACGTAACGGACGTTGACTATGAAGAAGTGAAATGATCCTCCTCTAAAGGAGACTTAATACAACACCCCAATCTGAAAACTTTCAGGTTGGGGTGTTTTTTTACGTTTCAATTACTGATTCATACACTTCGAATAATCATTTTCCTGCTTAGGTAAAGAAGGGGGCCGAAAAGAGATAATACACGAAAGAAGAATCTATTTTTGTGCAAAAAAGAATGAAGTTCCTGTCTCTTATTTTTATCGCAGTTCTGTTGTGTGGTAACGATATTACCTATGAACTGCAGATAAAGGGTCGCGTGCACAATGTGCCGATCATCACTTCTGTTGAAGCATCCATCACTTTGTCTCCTCAATTTCTATCCACTCTTTGGCAATCGGTAGCCCTCTTTTTCTTTATTTCGGAAGACTCTTCGGGATGTCGTTCTTTTACTACTTACGTTCCAACGACTCATTCATACGCTTCGAATTCTCATTATAGCGTTTAGGAAAAGTATGGGGCAGAAGAAGCAAAAAGAAGGGTTGCAGAGATCTACTTTTGCACAAAAAAACGAGATGAAGTTTGTCTCGTAATTATTCCAGATCTATATGCCCTTTCGTATGTTCAGGCGTCTTATTATTCAAATTCAAACAAAAGCATGCCTCAAAACGAAGTATTTGCTTAGTGCAATGTACTATGAGCTTATTCTTTCAGAGAAGCATACAATCAACATTCCTTTTGTTTTTGCTTTCATACATGGATGTATACTTGTCGAGAATGCATTTAATAACGAATCTAAGCGTTACCGAAGGAAGCAACAATGTAAAATCTGCTGTTATATTCTACTTCATTATCGGTTTGCGTCTAAATGGTTTAAAGAAATTGAATCGGACGATTTAGTACTTGTCCGGCAGTATCGGCCTGCTTTTTTTTATAAACCGTTCAGGGTTTATATGTCGATAGACTGGACCCCAGAGCGGAGGGTAAAGGTTATTTTAGATACATATCGTTTTGTAACAAAGTATAGCAAGCTGTATCAGGCAATGATGGTTCCGTATTTTGAAATTGCAAGATTTCGGTTGAACGATTCGAAAGAGGGCATCATATTGTTGGGCTATGATTACCGATACAGAAAAGAAGGTGAATTCGTTTTGTCGTTTGAATGCGAACATTTTGAGGGGATTGTTGCTTCCGTTGCATTTTCTTTTGAAGAAATCTCCGGGTCTCAATGGATCTGTCGGATAGGATGTGTACAGGGACATAAAAAGAATACAGAATATATTGTGAAAAGGACGCAAAAATTACTGTATGGACTTCGACCCAAATCATTAGTAGTATTTGCTTTGCAACGATTTATATCTCAATTTCAGTTTGTGGCTCTTTATGGGGCGGGAGATGAAATTCAGGCATATCGTCAAAAACATGCCATTCATATTCAAAAATATCATCGCATTCATTTTGATTACAATGCATTTTGGACTGAGTTGAATGGGGAGCCGGAATGCAATGGATGGTATAGGCTGCCAATGACTCCTGAATATCGCAATCTTTCGGATATCAAGACAAGCAAGAGAGCACAATACCGTCACCGGTATCAAATGATGGATGGATTATCCGAAAAAATATCACAAACTGCATCTTGCTTGAAAAACGATTGATCGTGTTTTTTTAATGGAATAGGTTCGATTTCTTATCAGAGGAATGAATTAGAAAAATAAAATAGAAGATGAGATTAGCTATTGTTTCTCCCTGTTACAACGAACAGGAGGTGTTACGAGAGTCTGCAGAACGCTTGACGGAACTCTTGAGAACGTTAATTCAAAAACAAAAAATATCGTCAGATAGTTATATTCTTTATGTCAATGATGGGAGTAAAGACGATACATGGAAGATGATTAAGAGTCTTTGCTCAACGAGTCACCACATAAAGGGAATTAGTCTGGTAGATAATGTGGGACATCAGTGTGCAATTATGGCCGGAATGATGACCGTAAAGAAGGAATGTGATGCTGTAATTACGATCGATTGTGATTTGCAGGATGATTTGAATGCAATAGAAGAAATGATTGATCGCTATAAGGACGGCAATGATGTAGTGTATGGCGTGAAGATTTCCCGTAAGGCAGATTCCCTTGCAAAACGCAGTATGGCAGTCTGTTTTTATAAATTACAGTCGCATTTGGGCGTTAAAGCCGTCTACAATCATGCCGACTTCAGACTCCTGAGCAATAGGGCATTGAGCTATTTGTCATTATATCAGGAACGAAATCTGTATTTGCGGGGTATAATACCATTTATGGGATGTAAATCGGCAACTGTTAATGATGTGCTTTCTAAAAGAGTCGGTGGCCATTCTAAATATACATTGAAAAAAATGCTGACTTTGGCAACCGATGGGATTACATCTTTTTCGGCAAGGCCGTTACATTTTGTATTCGGATTAGGAGTCTTCTTTTTGTTTATTACTCTGTTCATTTTTGTGTATGTTTTATTCTCACTCTCTACTCATCATATAGTTCCGGGATGGACATCCTTGATGCTATCGGTATGGTTTATCGGAAGCATGGTGTTGCTTTCAATTGGCATTGTGGGAGAATACATTGGAAAAATATATATTGAGGTGAAACAACGTCCGTTGTACCATATAGAAGAATTTCTTAATGGAGAAGAATCCGAAGAAAAAGGCTGGAAAAAATAAAAGTGAACGCATGAAATATTTAACAATCATAATTATCGCCATTATTGCCTTTAGTTGCCATAGAGCCGACCAGTCGCAACCGAGTAATCAACCAATTAGTCTTCCAGTCATGACTCTAAGGGAGGATTCCGTTACGCTATATTCTGAATTTCCTGCTCGCATAGAAGGGAAGGTGAATATTGATGTTCGCTCTCAGGTGGACGGATATATACAAAAAATTTATGTGGAAGAAGGAGCGTATGTCAAGGCAGGACAACCTCTGTTCAAGATTGATGATCGATCATCCATTGAACAAGTGAATACGGCAAGGGCGAACCTGAACGCTGCATTAGCAGCTCAAAAAAATGCCCAACTGGAGGTGGAAAAATATATGCTATTGAGTCAGAATCGTGTTACTTCTGATTTTCAGCTAAAAACAGCACGGGCACAATATGAAACAGCATTGGCTAACGTGGCTCAGCAAAAAGCCATTTTAGAAACTGCGAAAATAAATCTGGGATATACGCGGATAAAAGCACCGGTTAACGGTTTTATCGGACGTATTCCCAAACGTATTGGTAATTTGGTATCTGTTTCTAATGCACAAGCGCTTACAACGCTCTCTGATATTAGTGAAGTGTATGTTTACTTTTCGATGACAGAGCAAGAGTTTCTTCTCTTCAATGCTCGGTATAAGGGTAATAATTTGACGCAAAAAATTGCGAAAATAGCGCAGGTTTCTTTGAAATTGGCAGATAACAGCATTTATCCTTATCGGGGTAAGATACAGGTTGTGAATGGTGAATTTGATCAGGGTACGGGATCTGTGAGTGTGAGAGCCGTTTTCAAAAATCCAACCTATTTACTGCGAACCGGTAATACCGGACGTGTCATACTGCCGTATGTAGAACAAAAAGCCTTGAAAATTCCGGTACTTGCCACTCTAGATGTGCAGGATAAGATATTTGTTATGCGTCTTAATAAAGCCAATAAAGCTGAGCGGGTGGCAATAACTATCAGTGGCAAACAAGGAGATTACTATATAGTTAAATCAGGATTGCATACTGGAGATAGAATTGTTACTCAGGAATTAGGAACGATTCAGGAAGGTACGACCATTCAACCAAAATAAGATGTTTCAGAAAATCATAAATAAGCCAGTATTGGCCACCGTTATCTCCATTATTCTTGTTCTTCTGGGGTTGATTAGCCTGTCCCGTCTCCCGAGTACACAGTTCCCTGATATAGCTCCACCTACAGTCAATGTATCAGGAGCCTATCCCGGCGGTAATAGCGAAAATGTAAGCCGATCTGTGATTATTCCTTTGGAACAAGCCATCAATGGGGTAGAGGGGATGGAATACATGAGTTCTTCGGCTGGCAACGACGGTAGTTTTTCCATTACGGTGGTATTCAAACTCGGAACGGATCCGGATCAGGCGGCTGTGAATATTCAAAATCGCGTGGCACAGGCAAACAGCCTGATGCCTGCCGAAGTATTGCAAGGAGGTATTACTACAGGAAAACAGCAGAATGGAAGCATTATGACGTTTAATGTTGTGAGTAATGATTCAACAAAATACGATGAACTTTTCTTGCAAAATTATGCGAATATCAATCTGGTGCCGGCACTGAAACGGGTTCAGGGCATTGGCAATGTGATGATATTTGGGGCAAAAGACTATTCGATGCGCATCTGGCTCGATCCGCTGAAGCTGACAGCCAATAATTTCCTGCCAAGTGATGTGGAAACTGCAATTCGCAATGCCAGCTTTGAGGCATCCCCCGGAAAACTGGGAGCCGAGTCGAATGCCCCGCTGCAATATACGTTGAAATATAAAGGGAAACTAAATGCCCCGACTGAATTTGAACGGATTGTTTTAAAAGCGAGCTCCGATGGTTCGATGCTTCGTTTGAAAGATGTGGCAAGGGTCGAATTCGGAGCTTCATTTTACGGTAGTGACAACAAAGAAAATGGCAACCCAGCTGTGACATTGATGATTCAACAAAGCAGCGGCTCTAATGCAAATAAAATAGAGACAGAAGTCCGTTCATTGCTCAAACAATTAAGCAGTAACTTTCCTCAGGGTGTCTCATATGACATTATTCAAAGTTCGAAGGAACGTCTTGACGAATCAGTTCAGCAGGTCATAAAAACATTGATTGAAGCCTTTCTTCTGGTTATTATTGTGGTTTTTGTTTTTCTGCAGGATATACGTTCAACTTTAATACCGGCCATTGCAGTGCCGGTATCCATTATTGGTACGTTCTTTTTTTTGCATCTTACCGGATTTTCTATCAATGTCTTGACTCTTTTTGCATTGGTACTGGCTATCGGTATTGTGGTCGATGATGCCATTGTTGTGGTGGAAGCGGTTCATTCTAAGATAACAGAAAAAGGTATGGCGGGAAAAATAGCCACACAAACCGCGATGAGTGAAATAACCGGTGCTATTATTTCCATAACATTAGTCATGTGTGCCGTGTTTTTACCGGTAGGATTTATGGAAGGCCCTGCCGGTATTTTTTACAGACAATTTGCGTTTACCCTCGTATTTGCTATTGCCATATCGGCTTTGAATGCCCTTACGCTTAGCCCGGCTCTGTGTGCGCTGATATTGAAACCACACAAAAAAGAAAAGAGAGATGGTGCTGGTTTTAGAACCCGTTTCTTTGACGCATTTAATATCGGATTTAAACAAATGAGCCATAGGTATCTTGGTGTTATACGTCTTTCAATCCGGTATAAGTGGATGAGTCTGGCCATTCTTGGCTGTATTTCATTCTTGGCTTTTTGGATGATGAACAAGGCACCCAAAGACTTTGTGCCAACAGAAGATGACAGTTTTATCTCTTACTCTTTATCGCTTCCGGTTGGTACAAACCTACAATATACCACAGTTGTGATAAATCGCATAGATAGTGCACTTCGCACAATGCCCGAAGTACGGTCGGTTACCAGCATCTCCGGAATCAATATGCTTGGTAATAATTCAGGGCCGTCTTATGCAGGTGGTTTTATTCGGCTAAAAGAGAAAAGAGAGCGGGGTGAAATACAGAACATGGATATGATTATTGAGGCAATGACCAAACGATTGAAGAAAATAAAATCGGGCGAGTTGAGTCTGTTTCGCAGCCCTCCGGTTGAGGGTTTTGGAGGTACCAGTGGCGCTGAACTGATTCTTCAGGATAAAACCGGGGGCAATCTTGAAACTTTTAGTCGTATTGCCCGGAATGCTATTGATCAACTAAACAAAGAGCCTTCCATATCAATGGCTTTTACATCGTTTCGCAGTGATTTTCCTCAATTCGAAGTAGAGGTGGATGAAGACAAAGCATATCAATTAGGAACTACACCAAGAGAGGTATTAAATACATTACAACTATTTTATGGAGGTAGTCAATCCGGAGATTTTATTCGTTTTGGAAAATTCTATCGTGTCAACATACAAGCGGAAGGTGAATATAGAATGGATGAGAATTCGTTAAGTCAGATCTACGTAAAAAATAGTGCAGGCAATATGATTCCAATTGCTACATTGGTAAAATTCAAAAAAGTATATGGCCCTGAATCGGTAAATAGATATAACCTTTTCAATAGTATAACGTTGAATGTATTACCCTCTTCAGGTTATGGAAATGGCGCCATGATGCAATCAGTAGAAAAAGTGTTGAATGAAAAATTGCCTGCTGGTTATGCCTATGAGTGGAGTGGATTAAGTCGTGAAGAGAAGCGCTCCGGAGAACAAATGTTTTTTATTTTTGGATTATGTATTTTGTTTACATACTTTTTGTTAGCTGCCCAATATGAAAGTTATATTCTGCCTTTGGTTGTGATACTTTCGGTGCCTACCGGATTGTTGGGGGTCTTTTTAGGAATTGGAATAGCCGGCATTACAAATAACATTTATGTTCAGATCGGCCTTATTATGCTGATTGGTTTGTTGGGCAAAAATGCGATCCTCATTGTGGAGTTTGCCGTGCAGGCACGCGCGAAAGGTAAATCCATTGTAGCCTCTGCACTGGAGGGGGCTGGTCGGCGCTTCCGTCCAATATTGATGACATCGTTGGCTTTTGTGATAGGGCTGGTACCACTGACTGTTGCAACCGGACCTGCTGCTGTTGGCAATCACTCTATCAGTGTGGGAGCAATTGGCGGAATGTTGAGTGGCGTGATTCTCGGGCTGATCTTTATTCCTGTTTTATTTATCCTTTTGCAGTCGTTGCAAGAACGAATAGCCGGTATGAAATCACAAGAAAATTAACTTAGTAGTGAAAAATATGTATTCAAGATATTTGATTGTTATTGGCTGTTTTTGTTTGCTTGCATCCTGTGTGGTAAATAGAGGATATGAACGGCCAGATATTGCGATTCCTGAGCAATATAAAGAGAAAAGCAATAAGGCCGATCATCAGGATTCGCTCACACATCAACCCGGAAGTTTTTTTCGGAACAAATTGTTGTTACAATTACTGGATAGCGCGTTTAAGAAAAACAGCAACATGCTTATGGCCGTGCAAAACATAGCAATCGCTGAATCTGGCTTAAAATCGGTAAAGTTGAATTATTTGCCCGAATTAAATGCCCGGATAAATGGAAACTATTCACGGGCTTCCGATAACAGTTTAATTGAGCCGACACAAGGCAATAGTGTGACAAAGAATTTCAATTTATCGGCCGCACTTACATGGAATATAGATATTCTGGGAAAGATAAAAGCCGAAAAGAAAGAGGCGTTGATGAATTTACTTCAGGTTAAGGAGGTGCGAAAAGCAGTACAAACCAAATTGGTCGCAGATATTGCCCGGGGATACTATAATCTCCTGATGCTGGATGAACAATTGAAGGTGGCTCGTAGAAGTGAAGAATTGAGCGACAGTACCCTAAATATGATGAGAGTCCAATATCGGGTGGGAGGGGCTGATATGTTAGGTATCCGGCAGATAGAAGCACAATTGTACGGAAACCAAATATTAGTATCTCAGATCAGGCAGAGCATCAGTGCTCAGGAAAACGCTTTGAGTGTGCTGTGTGGGCGGTATGCCGGTTCTATCTCTCGCAAATGGGAGGATAATGATGAATTTTATGCAATTCCAAACGGAGGATACCCAGCTGCGATTTTAGCGTCACGACCCGACATCCGGGCGGCAGAATTGTCGTTGCAGGCGGCAAATGCGAGAGTAGGTATACAACAGGCGGCGATGTATCCGGCTATTAATATTTCGTTAGAGGGAGGATTAAATAGTCTCACTACTTCCAACTGGTTCTCTATTCCGGCATCACTGTTTGGAACTTTTACAGGAGGAATAGTTCAACCCATATTTAATAAACGAAAATTGAAAACACAGTATGAGCAAGCCCTTATAGAAAGGGAGAAATGTGTAACTCAGTTTCGCCAGGCGGTACTTGATGCCTATTCGCAAGTATGCGATGCTATGAAAAATAAGGAAGAAATTGGGCAACAACTTGTTCTTGCAAGAAAAAAAGAGAAGGTACTGGAAGATAATATTCATTCAGAGCAAATCTTGTTCGCAACGGGAATGGTTACTTATCTGGATATAATTACCGTTCAATCAACTTATTTGGAAGCGCGTTTGCAGACATCCCGGTTTTATATGGAAAATGCGTTGTCGGCTATAGAGTTGTATTATGCTTTGGGTGGAGGTTGGCAATAATAATCGCAGTCGGCACCATAAACAGATCATATTCAAATCATGCATAGTTTGCATTTTTCTGGATTATAAACTAATTGTACGTTATTATGTGGCGTAAATTATTGCCATTTATCCCGATCATAGGAATCCCATTGACTTTGGTGTTTCATTGCAGATGTGAAGATACCGGCATTGAAAATCCCTACATTGGATGGGTGTCTGCAGTGTGGCAGATAATTTCTATTCTGTTACTGATTTATGTTATGAATAAATGAATCTGTTTTTTTTATATTACATGAATGTGAGTCAGAATGAAGGACAAGGAAAACGGTTTATCTTTGTAATGAATAAAGAATGAGCAATAAATGGTAGCAACCCTTTCGTTCAAAACTTATTTGTAGCAAGATAGATAATATAGTCGTTCAATTGATCCATGAAGAATGATGGAAATAAAAATAAAATATAATTGGCAGTTACGGATAGGGCTTAGCATCTTTGTAATGCTTATCATTTATGCCGTTAATTTTCTATTCAACCCTTACAGCTCTTATTGGCCTGACCTCCTTAGTTCTGGAGTATCGGGAGTACTCTTTGATATCTTCTCGACCTTCCTGTTTTGTTGGATTATTATCGAAGTTAGTATTCGTATTGCACATATGTTGGATGGTTATCTCCCCTGGACAAATCAATCGCTTATTCGTTTTCTTGTACAAACTACTCTCATAATCGGTTCCACCCTGATTGTTATTTTTTTACAGGAAATAATCATTGATTGGCTATTTGGAGTTGCCCACCTTACTCAGCAAGAGTTACTCGAAACCTGGCAATTCTTTTTTGTCATTATAATCGTTTCGTTGTTTGTGAGTCTCGTTCATACCGGTTCCTTTTTGCTGAATAAATGGAAAGCCTCTATCTCGGAGGCAAATTCCTTGCAAATGAAAGCAATGGAATTGAAAGAGATTGCGATGCAATCTGAATTGCAATCGCTTAAATTGCAACTGGACCCTCACTTCATGTTCAATAACTTTAGTACGTTGTCTGAATTGATCAATGAAGATAAGGAGACAGCAATCCGTTTTCTTGATAATTTATCACGGGTGTATAGATATATGATTCAAAACCTGAAAAAAGACATTGTTTCCTTGAATGACGAAATCGCATTTGTTAAAGCATATTGTTATCTTATCCATATTCGCTACAGCGATAATGTGCAAGTTCTATTTGATTTAAATGAATCTTCTTTGGAGCTGTACGTTCCGCCCATATCATTACAACTGCTGGTAGAAAATGCCATCAAGCACAATATTGCAACCAAAGAGCAACCATTGATAATCACCATTAGTGTCAATAATAATTGTGAGATAAGGGTATCCAATAATTTGCAACGTATGCCTAATGCTTTTCCAACTACAGGGCTTGGACTGAAAAATATTATCGATCGTTACCGGATTTTGTCTAAAGCCTCTTTACCGGTAATTCAGGAAACATCGGATGCGTTTTGTGTTACATTACCATTACTTCGTCATAGCAATTGAGTGGTTAAATAGTATAAAAGAGAGAAATATGTAATGCTTACTGTGAATCCTATTTGTTAACCAATGGAAAAATAAAACGAATACATGAAAATATTGATTATTGAAGATGAAAAACACAATGCGTCCAGATTACAGCGATTGTTGATTGATATTTCTCCTGCATTTGAAATTGTGGGAATATTGGAAACTGTCAGGGATAGTGTTAGTTGGCTTAAAAGAGAAACCGCTCCTGATGTAATTTTGATGGATATTCGTTTGTCGGATGGATTGAGTTTTGATATCTTCGACAAAGTGCATGTTTCTTCTCCGGTGATTTTTACTACCAGCTACGATGAATACGCTGTACGTGCATTCAAAGTAAATAGTGTTGATTACTTGCTGAAGCCAATCGAAAAAGATGAACTGGAGAATGCACTGGAGAGAGTGAAAATGGAAAGCAAGAAGATATTTCCCGGTCAGGAATTGGAACAGATGCTGCACCTTCTCAAAGAGAAAAAGCCCATCTTTCGAAAACGTTTTTTACTTCCGAAACTAAGCGGTTATAAAATTTTGACGGTGGAAGACATCGACTATATATTTACCGATCAAAAAATAACCACAATAGTTACCAGAGAGGGGAAATCCGAGATTATTGGGTTGACTATGGACGATATCGAAGATGAATTGGATCCGAATATCTTTTTTAGAGCAAATCGTCAGTATATTGTTCATATAACCAGTGTAGCATTGATTCGGAACGATATAAACGGAAAACTCAAGATTGAGTTGAAACGTAATCAATCTTTAGATATTATCGTTAGTCGGGAAAAGGCACCGATTCTTAAAAAATGGCTGGATAGATAATCGTTTTCCGGAGTATTTACTGTATTTATATTGTGGTGAAGTTCATTGATAACCAATCGGGGAATAGATAAGGTGATGGATATTCATATTAAAAAATATCAGTATTTTTCTAATTATTAATCATTTAAATTTATTGCAATGAAAAGAATCTTTTATCTTCTTGTGTTTACTTTGATTTCCGTCTCTTCGATGGGTAAAGTTGTTGATCTTTCAGGAACATGGAACCTGAATAAATCAAAAAGTACTATAAATGATGAGTTTAGTATGGCTCCAAGCAAATTGATCTTAGCTCAGGGCATAAATGTACTGGCAGTAGAAAGACATGAAAGTTCTGAGGATGGAAATATTACGCGCAACGAAAAATTCACACTCGATGGCAAGGAGTGTATTAATGATGGTGAGGAAAACTCTAAGGAAAAATCGGTCGCCGTATGGTCAGCCGATGAAAAATCTTTGACGATTACTACCAAAATTCCGATGCAGGATGAGGAAATGACCACGATTGAAACTTACCAATTAGAGGGTAATAATTTAAAAATTGTCGTAAAAACTTCATCTTCTTTTGGCGATTCAACCGAAACCTTACTGTTTGACAAACTGTAAGCATTTTGAGTCCTGAAAGACAGACAAATCATTTTCTCATTGTTGGTGTGTAAAACAAATTGTGTCAGGCTAAAATTTTCACTAAAAACTCTCCGCTCGGGGAACGCCACTCGTCGGGGCGGGAGCTGCCGTCCCGACGAGTGGTAAATCTATAAAGATTTTAAATCGATCTCCAAATTTAATTGCCAACTGCTGGGCGGTTGTTTCTCAGTTACTTAATGGTATGTTCCACTTTTTGCGGATATTGCGATAAGCCAGATAAATAAGTTTTTCCAAGGCTGTGCCATTGGAAAACACCCCTTTGCTTTGGTTACTTTATGTAACTGGCAGTGATAACCTTCCACCGTATTAGTGGTATAAATCATCCGGCGTATCCCCTCTGCGTATACAAAATAAGTAGATAAACGTTCCCAATTATCTCTCCAGGACTTGATAACAATAGGATATTGCTCTCCCCATTTAAGCTCAAGAGTATCTAACGGCCTCTCTACTGACTGCCTGACAAACACCTTTGAGATTATCTATACAGGCAATCAATATATCCTGAATACCCTGATTTTGAAGATCCGTTAATACTGAAAGTCAAAATTAACTCCCTTATTTTTAGGAATATAAATACCAAGCGCATTTTGTGCTTTCTTTGTCAATTTCCAATACATTATAAATAACTCTGGAAACTGCACTTCCGCTATCGTCCATAACTTTGTAATGAATGGCATCCATCCAGGCTATCGGATAAACACGGTCCAAGGTGCGGGAACGCCATGCTTTTATTTCTGGCAGGATGTGGTCTGTTATCGCACTGATAGTGTCCACCTAAATTCGGTTACCCAAATTCTCTTCCATCCAATCACTTATATGCCGTGTGCTGTTTCCTAAAGCAGACAGGCCTATAATTCTGTCGGCAACATCTTCAGCAAGAATCGTTTCTCTTTTCTTGATAAACTTTGGCCCAAACGTAGAATGCCTGTCGCAGCGAGTAGAAACGGTGACTTCTCCCAAGGGTGTTTGTACCTGCTTTTGGATCCTCCCGTTATGACGGTTACCTGATCTCGCTCATGCCCATCCAAATGGGCTTCCATCTCACCTTCCAAGGCTGCATTGAGGACATTTTTCAACAATTGGGCAAACGCTCCATTTTTGCCCAATAAAGGCGTCCCTGTTTGGCGTTTAATCAGAATGAAGTGTTTATAGATTGTGTCTGTAATCGCTTTATTTTTTAGCTTGTTGATATAAATTTATAGAATGCTGTATCTCCTATTCCATTGAGGAACGAGTGTGACAATTCCAACGTCAAGATGATTTAAATTGCAGCAGTAAAAATATTTACCTATTCTACTTAAAAGTCTAAGAATTTTCTCCCCCTAAAACTATATTGAATCAAAGATAGTGTATAATCCCTTTGACTATGATATGTGAACTCATTTTTTAATTTTTTCCACATTTTTTTATTGTGAAGCTGTCTCAGAAATGGACAAAAGATTGAAGACATATCTATAAAAAACAAAGATAAATGTAAGGCCATCGCGAGATTTATCTTTGTTTCTTTATCATGGGAAAAATTATAATACTCTTTTATCCCTGTATATGTCAACTGTATATCAATGTATTATGATGTTATCGTTGACTATCTATATTACAACTAATAGTGGGTAGATAATGACATCGTTGGCATGAAGCATTTATTCGATTTGTGTTATTAATAGGCAGGTTTTTGTTATCATACAAAGATGAAATGTCCCATCTTTGTAACAAAAATATAAATCTAAAGTACAATGCTATGAAAACAAAAAGAATGCTGAAAAGAAAAGTTTTTCTTATGCTAACGTTATCCTTGTTTGGCTTTCTTCCCCTTATGGCTCAAAATTGGAAGGCAGAAGGAGTCGTGACTGATGTGAATGGCGAATCTTTACCGGGAGTAACGATTGCAATAAAAGGAACTTCCATGGGTACAATTACCGACATCAATGGGAAATATGTTATTTCTATTACTAAGGTTGCGCATCCGGTTCTATTATTCTCTTATGTTGGGTATGAATCTTCGGAGATAAAGCTAACATCGGCTAATCAAACAAACAATGTAGTTTTGCAACCATCTAATAAATTGCTGAATGAAGTGGTGGTTGTCGGATATGGAACTCAAAAGAAGGCCACACTTTCGGGATCGGTTGCCGGAGTGTCAGGGAAAGATCTTATTAAATCTCCGGCATTGAATGTTACCAATTCGCTTGCTGGGAGTGTGCCAGGTCTTGTCGTTGTCGGTCAGAGCGGAGAACCGGGAAAGGACTATTCATCTCTTTATATCCGTGGTACCAATTCATTGAATGATAATAGTCCGTTGGTTGTTGTCGATGGGGTTCCCGGTCGTTCGCTCGAACGCATTGATCCTTCAACTATCGAAAATATTTCAGTATTGAAAGATGCTTCAGCTGCTATTTATGGGTCTCAAGCGGCTAACGGAGTTATTTTAGTCACCACAAAAAGAGGGAAAGTTGAGAAAATGCATATTTCGGCTAATTATGCTGCAGGATGGAGTCGCCCGACCAAAATACCTGAAGTGTGTAATGCTTCCGAATATGCCACTTTAGTCAATGAAGTCAACTATTATGCAGGCAAAACCCCGCTTTATTCGGCTACAGACATTCAAAAATTTGCTAACGGAAGCGATCCGTGGAAATATCCGAATACCAATTGGTTTGATGACGTTTTGAAAACATGGTCTATGCAACACACGGCTAATGTTTCTATGTCGGGAGGTAACGAAGCCGTTCAAACGTATGTGTCACTGTCGTCCCGTTATCAGGATGGCTTTTTTAAGAACAGCGGAAGTAACTATGCCCAGCAGGATCTGAAAGCTAATATTGATGGAAAAATTAGTAAGTATATTACTTTGGGTGTTGATCTTTCCGGTCGGATGGAGAAGAGTAATTTTTTACCCGTAGGTTCATCTACGCTGTTTTACGAACTTCAATCGGCCAGTCCTTTATTGCCGGCTCATTGGCCTAACGGGCTTGCCGGGCCTCCTCTCGATATGACAACTCAGCACAACCCAGTGGTGCAATCGACTTCTGCTGCCGGATATAACCGTACGGAGAATTACGTATTCAACCTGACGGGGAAATTGAATGTCAAAATTCCTTGGATTGACGGCCTGACATGGACAACTACCGGAGCAATCGACCGGGGTCTTTTATATACCAAACAGTTGAATAAACGCTATGACTTATATACATGGGATGGTACAACAGTAGATGCCAATAACATACCGGTACTTGTAAAAGGGCAGTATGGCGGGGAAAGTAATTTGTCGCAACAAATGGATATTGCTAAAGAGTATATGGTAAATTCTTTGCTCAATTATCAACATACATTTAACAAAGTGCATGATGTCGGTTTTTTGGCGGGTGTTGAAGCATTTGAAAATACATCGAACTGGTTTAGTGCCGCACGTAAAAATAACACGGTTGAATATCCTGAAGAGTTGAATTTCGGTAACGACAATCAGCAATACAGCAATGGATCGAATCCTGGCGTCGACCGTTGGCTAAACTATCTTGGGCGTATCAATTATGCATATGCTCAAAAATATATGGTAGAATTGGTGTGGCGCTATCAGGGTTCAAGTAAATTCTATGAAAAAAAACGTTACGGATTTTTTCCGGGAGTATCGGCCGCATATCGTATTTCGGAAGAAAATTTCTGGAAAAATAGTGCAATCAACAATGTTATTAATGGGTTGAAAATACGCGGTTCATGGGGATTGACCGGCAATGATAAGATTGATTCGTATCAGTTCATGTCGCAATATGCTAAATACTGGCAAAACTTCGTTACCGGTACTTCGGCCAGTAACATGGCAACCTATTATGAAAGCTTGGCGGGCAATGTTAAGGCTCATTGGGAAGAGGCTCGTCAGTTAGACTTTGGAATCGATCTGAATATGTTGAACAGTCGCCTGACTCTTACTGCCGATTATTTTAATAATCTTAGGTCAAAAATTCTGATTGCGCAGACACAGTCGGTTCCCGATTTTACGGGTCTATCCGCTATCTTGCCGGCGGTCAATCTCGGAAAAGTCAGAAATAAAGGTTTTGACTTTGAATTAGCATGGTCGGATAAATTTAATGACTTCAGTTATCGGATCGGCTTAAACGGAGGATATGCAAATAATAAAGTGTTGTTTTTTGACGAAGCGCCTAATATTCCCGATTATCAACAAAATACAGGTCACCCAATGAACTCGGGTATTTACTATGACGCTATCGGAATTTTTCACAATCAGGCAGACATTGATAATTATCCACACATGAATGGTGCTCGTCCCGGCGATATTATCTTTCGTGATGTGAATGGAGACAAGGTTATTGACGGATTGGATAAAATTCGTATCAATAAAAGCTCTATTCCGACATGGACAGGGGGAATCAACCTCTCAGCACATTACAAAGGGTTTGACTTGTCTATGTTGTTCCAAGGGCAGGCGGGAGCCGTTCGCTATGTGCAACAAACCGGAAGTTTGAGTAATAACAAAAATTATCTGAAATCATTTTACGATAACCGTTGGACAGAGAGCAACCCGAATGCAGACTATCCGCGTACATTTAATCGAAACGATGAATATTGGGTGAACTCGGATAATCAAAACACGTTTTGGCTGCATAAAACCGACTTTATCCGCCTGAAAAATATTGAAATAGGGTATACACTCCCTCAAATAGTTACTCAAAAACTGTCTTGTGAGTCTATTCGTTTTACGGTGAGCGGAATGAACCTGTTGACGTATGCTCCTGATATGAAGGATTATGACCCGGAACTTCAATATAAAGGTGATGGTTTTGCCGGCTCGGGATATCCTATCCAGAAAATCATTACGACGGGTATTTCTATTAACTTCTAATTTGCTAATATTATGAAACTTACTATTAAATCATTAGTTATAGCTACATGTGCGACTTTGCTGTTTGGGCTTACCTCTTGCAGCAATTATCTCGACACGGTTCCCGGAGATAAATTAGATGACAATTCTCTTTGGTCTAACTCCAATTTGGTTGAAGGCTTTGTATATCATATCTATCAGGGCATTCCTTATCCTTATCAATGGTACATGAGTGCATCCTTAGTAGATGAAGCGGTGCCTATCCAAAATGACGGCGTTGTTACAAAGGTAATTACAAGCACAATGACTCCCGATGATCAAGGTGTGTTTGCCAGTAATTGGGCCTGTTGTATGGAAAACTGGTGGTGGAAATCGGTCTATAGTAATATTCGTGCATGTAATCTGTTTTTTGAAAAAATGGGGAAGACTGAATTTACGAATGATAAATATAAACAGCAATTGATTGGAGAGGTTCATTTTCTGCGTGGATATTTTTATTATTTACTTATGACTCAATATGGAGGTGTGCCTTTAATAGACAAAGTGATGAATATTGGCGATAGTTACGAGATTCCACGCAATACTTTTGAGCAAACTGTCAATTTTATTGTCGCCGATTTGGATACTGCTGTATCTAATGGGAAATTATCGACTCAGGCAGATAAAACAAGAGCTACGGAAGGGGCTGTTTACGCGTTGAAATCGAGAGTCCTGCTTTATGCCGCCAGCGATTTGCATCATAATGCGTCATGGTGCAGTGGATATGCCCATCCCGAGTTGGTGGGATATACAATCGACAATCAAAAAGATTTGTATAAAGCAGCTAAAGCGGCAGCCGAAAAAGTAATGGGTATGGGGTATGAATTGTACCATGCTAACCCTGATAAAACGGCAAATTTTCAGGAACTGTTTTTGCAAATGTCTTCAAAAGAACAAATATTTATTACTCAGTACGATAAAGTGAACACGCCTTATTATGCAACAGATTGGTTGGCTTGGGTATGCGGAACCCATTCTTATGGCGGATGGGGACTGAATCAGGTCACTGCCAACTTGGCTGATGCGTTTGAAAATGCAGATGGTTCGGTATTTAATAATACAATTCAAGCTGCTACTCCCTATTCTAATAGAGATCCACGCTTTGATGCTACAATTCTGCATAACGGATCTCCTTGGTATTATAATTCGTGGGGATATCTATCACCTGTGACAATTGATATTACCCAAGGCGCAGATTATAATTCGGGCAATACTACCGGATACTATATTAAAAAATTTATCTCTACAAAAGACAATGATAACACGTGGTATTACGGCTCGCGACAGCCGCAACCGTACATCCAAATCCGTTATGCAGAAGTCCTTCTGAATTACGCAGAAGCATGTATTGCATTAACCGAAGAAGGAAATGCACGTAACGCAATGAATTTGATTAGGCGGCGTGCCGGAATGCCCGATGTAACTGAGACGGGAGCCGCACTTTTGGCCAAATATCGCAATGAGCGACGTGTGGAACTTGCATTGGAAGGTCATCGGTTGTGGGATGTGCGTCGCTGGATGATTGGTACAGAAGGGTATGCTAATGCCCGTGGGGTAAAAGTTATAAATAATGAATATAAAGAATTCGATTTTGAAACCCGTGCATGGAAAAATAGTCATTACCTGATACCTATTCCTCGTACCGAAATGAACAAAAATTCGGCTTTGATACAAAATCCCGGATACTAATTGGTTCGAATTTGAAATGGAGTACAGATATCTAACGTTCCTATTCTTATTTTGGGGTTCTCTGGCATTTTGTTCCATAAATGCCGGAGAACCGGCAAAAAGACTTATCTCTTTTGACGACGATTGGTACTTTCGGTTAGAGAATCCGGGCAACGCTGCCGATGGTCAAAATGATTGGTCGCAAGTCTGTATTCCTCATGATTGGAGTGTCGAACTCCCCTTTACAGAAATTCCCGACGGGGAAGTCGCCACTGGTCACAAAGCTGGAGGCACAGCTTGGTACAAAAAAAACTTTATTTTGGCGTATAACGATGTAGATAAGTTTATTACGCTCTGTTTTGATGGAGTGTACATGGAATCGGAAATTTGGTTGAATGGAAAAAAAGTCTTTTACCACCCTAATGGTTATACCCCTTTCCGTTGCGATATTACAGCTTTCTGCAATTCTTCCGGAGTGGAAAATGAATTGAAGGTGAAAGTCTCGAACGCAGGGAAAAATAGCCGCTGGTATTCGGGATCGGGCATTTACCGCCATGTGTGGTTGATGAAAACCGAAAGGCTCCATTTGGATGCGGGGAGCACTTCCATAACAACGGAAAATGTTTCGGAGGACAAAGCTATTCTCAATATTTCGACGGAAGTATTCAATGCTACAAACCGGCAAATAAAGGGTGAACTGTTCTTTGAAATATATGGTCCTTCAGGTGAAAGAGTCGGTAAGGCAAAATCAATATTTATCTCTCTCGGCAATATTAAGTCAACCGTTTATAAAAATATAATCATAAACAAGCCTCAATGGTGGAATTTGGAGTCTCCTGCCTTGTACAAAGCAAAGATGTATACAAAAGCAGCTGGAAAAATCACGGATGTCATTGAAATTCCCTTTGGAATACGAACTATTTCTTTTTCGGCGGAAAAAGGGTTCCAATTAAACGGGAAAACAATTAAACTGAAAGGTGGTTGCATACATCATGATAATGGTTTGCTGGGAGCTGCAGCTATTGACAGAGCGGAAGTACGAAAAGTAGAATTGCTGAAAAAGAATGGATTCAATGCTGTGCGTTGTGCTCACAATCCGCCTTCGGAACAGTTTCTGAATATTTGCGACAGCCTTGGCTTGTTAGTTATCGACGAGGCTTTCGACCAATGGCAAAAACCCAAAAATCCGAATGATTACCACCGTTTCTTTGACGAATGGAGTATTCCCGATGTCGAATCGATGGTGAGACGCGACCGAAATCACCCGAGTATCATTATGTGGAGTATCGGAAACGAAATTCAGGAACGGGCCGATAGCAGTGGAATACAGATTGCTGTAAAGTTGAAAAATGAGGTTAGGAAGCTGGATAAAACCCGCCCGATTACTGCTGCTGTAAATGAGTTTTGGGATAATCCTCAATTGAAGTGGAACGATTCCGAACGGGCGTTTCGGAATTTAGACGTTTGCGGATATAACTACATGTGGCGGGAATACGAAAACGATCACCGCCTCTATCCGCACCGGATTATTTTCGGAAGCGAATCGACCGCCATGGAGCGTGCCGTGAACTGGGATTTGGTAGAATCGAATCCGTATATCATCGGTGATTTCGTTTGGACGGCCATGGATTATCTCGGCGAAGCAGGTATTGCGAATACCGGATACTATTCTAAAAATGAAACTAAATTCCCTCAGTTTATGAGTTATCCGTGGTTCAATAGTTGGTGTGGCGATATCGATATTTGCGGAACACCCAAGCCTCAGTCACTTTATCGTGATGTTGTGTGGCACAATTCGGCCATTGAAATGACGGTTCATGCTCCGGAGCCTGACGGAAAAAAAGAAAAAGTAAGCTATTGGGGATGGCCTGACGAAAAAGCCTGTTGGAACTGGAGCGGTTCGGAAAATAAGATGCTTGATGTGAGGGTTTTTACGCGTTATCCATTTGTCCGATTGTATCTGAATGATCTTTTATTGGAAGAGAAAATTATCAGAAATACCGATAAAAACCGATACACGGCAACTTTCAAAGTGCCTTATCAGCCGGGAACGCTAAAGGCAGTCGGTATGATGGCCGGGAAACCTTCCGATAGTATTGCTTTGACGACAACAGGACCAGTAAAGGCCATACGGCTTAAAGCAGATAGAACCACCATTAGGGCTAACCGCAACGATTTGGCATATGTTACTGTTGAGCTGGTTGACGACAAGGGTAACGTAGTGCCGGATGAAGATATGGAACTTGCAATATGGTTCAAAGGCGAAGCTAAAGTGATTGCCGGGAATGCCAGTCCTACCGATATGAAAAGTTTCAGATCATTAAAGCCGTTTACGTATCAGGGGAGAGCTTTAGCTATTGTTCAACCTGAGGGGAGACCGGGAAAACTTACACTCGAGGTCAGTAGCCGTAAAACCGGAACGGCGACGTTGGATATTCTTATGTATTAATAAGACAATTATGACTATTATAAAAAACATCAAACATATTATTCTGTTTTTCACTACAACATTGCTGTTGTTGGCGTGCGCAGGCCATAAAGTCGATCGAAAAATCGTGAACGGAAAACCTTGGACCGATGTCGCCGGAAAGCTTATTAACGCGCATGGAGGTGGAATTCTTTATCACGACGGAATATACTATTGGTATGGAGAATACAAGGGTGACAGTACCTACCTGCTAGATACTGTAAAAACATGGGAGTGCTGGCGAGCCGATGCCGGAGGTGTATCCTGTTACTCTTCCAAAAACCTGGTCGATTGGAAATTTGAAGGAATCGTGTTGCCTGTTTCGTCTGATCCGAAGTCCGACTTACACCCTTTGCAGGTAATCGAACGTCCAAAGGTGATTTTTAATGAACACACCAAAAAGTTTGTGATGTGGTTACACATTGAAAGTCCGAACTACGAAAAAGCACATGCCGGAGTCGCCGTGTCGGACAGCCCGACGGGGACATTCACCTATATGGGATCGTTTCGCCCCAACGGCAAAGACAGCCGCGACCAGACGATCTTCAAGGATGACGACGGGCGTGCTTATCAGGTTTATTCTTCCGAATGGAACAAAACGAACGTTATCAGTCTTTTAACTGACGATTATCTTAAACCAGCCGGGAAATTTACCCGTAATTTTATTAATGAATCGCGTGAGGCACCCGCTGTGTTCAAGCACAAGGGAAAGTATTACATGATTTCGTCGGGTTGTACCGGATGGGATCCTAACACGGCTCGCTATGCCGTGGCCGACTCCATGCTGGGAAAATGGACATTACAGGAAAATCCGTGCAAAGGGAAAGATGCCGATTATACTTTTTTTGCTCAAAGTACGTTTGTTTTGCCCATTGCAGGAAAACCGAATATTTTTATTGCGATGTTTGACCGGTGGAAAAAAACAAATTTGATTAATTCCACATATATTTGGCTTCCGCTTAGGTTCGAAGGAGATAATCCGGTTATTCAGTGGCAAGACTTTTGGAAAATGGATGATTTAATAAAATAAATATACAAGTAGGATGAAAGCAAAGTTATTGATATGTGTCGCATTAGTGTGTTCGTTGCTTACGCTTCATGGTCAGAAGTTGAAATTAGCTTCAATATTTACCGACAACATGGTATTGCAGCAAAAGACCGAAACACCGGTCTGGGGATGGGCGAAGTCTGGAACTTCTATCTCAATAACTCCTTCGTGGAGTGGACAGAGTTATAAAGCTACTGCCGATAAACAGGGAAAATGGATGGTAAAAATTCAGACTCCCAATGCTGGCGGACCTTACAAAGTCGAAATTGATGGTACAGAAAAGATTGTGATAGATGATGTTTTGATCGGCGAAGTATGGCTGGCAAGTGGGCAATCCAATATGAGCATGCCGCTTAAGGGTTACTATTGCCAGCCGGTTGCCGGATCGAACGAGGCGATTCTCAATTCCGCCGGAAAGCAAATCCGTTTTATTAATATTCCGGCAAGAGGTACCTACAAGCCGCAGGAGGAATTTAAAGGCGAATGGAAAAAAGCGTCGCTTGAAAATACTGCTGAATGCTCTGCTGTGGCCTGGTTTTTTGCCGATTTTATCAACAAAAACACTAGAATTCCTGTGGGTATTATCAATGCCAGTTACGGAGGGTCGAATGTGGAAGCATGGATGAATCCGGATGCCTGCCACCAGTTCAAAGACATTCCGGTGCCGAATCCGAGCGATGAAACGGTTCAAAGCGAGCAAAACACGCCTACCGCCTTGTTCAATGCCATGATACACCCTGTAATCGGTTATGCGATCAAAGGAATGCTGTGGTATCAGGGTGAATCTAATATTTTTAATGTGCCGAGGTATGCGCCTTCCGTGGCAGCTATGGTGGCGGAATACCGGAAAATTTGGGCGGAAGGAGATTTCCCGTTCTATTCCGTGCAGATAGCTCCGTATGAATATAAATGCTGGAATTTTTTCAAGCCCCAATGGCCCGAAATATCGGCTTATCAGCGTGATGCGCAACGGCAAAGTATGAAGCTGATTCCCAACAGTGCCATGGCCGTGCTGATGGATGTGGGTGAAGAATACGTAATTCACCCCATACGAAAAAAAGAGGTGGGCCAACGATTGGCATTGTTGGCTTTGTTGAAAACCTACGGATATAAAGGCTTTGAAGCGGAAAGTCCCGAATTTGAAAAATTGGAAATCAATGGAAATAAAGCGATTGTTCATTTTTCGAAACAGTTTAATGGCATTACTTCTTACGGTAAAACTCTGGAGTTATTTGAAATTTCGGGCGACAACAGGGTCTTCCAGAAAGCCGACGCTTATATCGACGATAGCAATGGCACGGTGGTTTGTACCTCCAAATGGGTGGATAAACCTGTGGCGGTGCGTTATGCCTTTCGCAATTACGTGCAAGGCGAACTCTTCGGCACAGGAGGCCTTCCTGTTTCTTCTTTCAGAACAGATGATTGGTAAAAATTAGGATGCAAGAAAAAATGAAACGATATATAACCGCTTTATTGGGTTTGGCTTTATTGGTGAGTTGCAGTGCTAACAATAGTACCTATTACTTCGATCCCGATTCGGGTAATGATGCTAATACGGGAACTTCTTCTGTCCAACCGTTACGTTCGTTAGCGAGAATCCGTTCTCTGAAAATAAATCCCGGCGACAGTATTTTGTTGAAATCGGGGGCAGTATTTACCGAAAAACTTTGGTTCACTGGGAAAGGGGCCGTGGGTAAACCGGTAGTAATAGGTAAATACGGCGGTGAAAACATGCCTTATCTGAAAGGTGACGGAAGTTGTCGTGAAATGATACATATGTATAATTCTGAATACATTGTAATTAGAGATTTGGAAATTTCAAACAAAAGCGATAAACCACTTCCTCTGCTGACCGGTCTGTTGGTGGAATTGCATAACTATGGGGTGGCTAAGGAGATTACGGTTGACAATTTATATGTACATGATGTTTACGGTTCGTTGCTCAAAGGCGACGGCTACAGTCACAAAGATGTCGGCGCTGGTCAGGCTATGTTGTTTCAAAATCTCACAAATGGCGAAAAAGATTCTGTTTCATCCAATTTTGACGGGCTCCTTATCCAAAATTGCAAAATAAAAGATTGCCAGCGCAACGGCATTATGATGTGGGGAAATTGGGTGAGAAAACATTGGAATCCGAATCTTCGGGTCGTTATACGCCACAACGAATTGGATGGTGTGCCGGGCGATGGTATTGTTCCCGTGGGCTGCGAGTCACCTTTGGTGGAATACAACGTGATGAAAAATTGCCCATCTTCTCTCCCGTCTACCGAAGCCTGCGACGGCATCTGGCCTTGGTCGTGCGATAATGCTGTGATTCAGTATAATATTGTTAGTGAACACAAATCCAAAGTGGATGGTTACGGTTTCGATTCCGACTACAATTGCACTAACTCGCTTTTCCAATATAACCTGAGTTACAATAACGAAGGTGGATTCCTGCTGCTTTGTAACTCGGGCGGTTGGCCTGCCGATTACAGCGTTGGCAACAAGGGTACAGTCGTCAGGTATAATGTGAGTATCAATGACGGCATTCGAAATTTTGTGACAAAACGAGCTAAAGGCTATTTCTCTCCCGTGATCCATATTACAGGCGGTACCAAAAATAGCCGCATTGAACACAATCTTTTTTATATTCCTGAGAAACAATTTCCATTCACCGATAAACGGTTGATTTGTTCCGATGACTGGAACGGCTATGCCGACAGTACTTTTTTTGTAAATAATCATATCTTTGTGGCAGAGCCCACTTTGGCTCTTGAGTCTACCCGTTCTACCAACAATTTTTTTGATGATAATCTTTTTATAGGCAAACTAACTGTTTCTGAATCCGGTTTTGTGAAATACAATGGTCGGTTCGACCGTACGATGTGGTATGATCCGAAGAATAAAAACTGGGAAAAACTTATCCGATTTTTAGAAGGAAAGTCGATTACTTTGAATGGCAAAGCAATGAAAGTCCTCGATATAATCGGTTGGAAGAACTAAAATCTAATATTATGGAACAAAACAATAATCGCCTGCAATCGATCGATGCATTGCGTGGTTTCGATATGCTCTGGATTATGGGAGGGTCGGGCATTATAGCGGCATTATATGCCATTCTCGGTGGCAAATCGTTGGAATGGATGCACTTGCAAATGGAGCATGTGCCCTGGAATGGTTTCCACTTTATGGATTTGATTTTTCCCCTGTTTCTGTTTATCGCAGGTCTCTCTTTTCCCTTTTCATTGGATAAGAAACGGGAAAAGCAAGAGTCGAACCGACAGATTATCGGCGATTTGGTAAAACGAACATTGAAGTTGATTGCTTTTGGTCTGATTTACAATGGGTTCCTGAAACTTAATTTTGCTGAGATTCGATATGCGAGTGTATTGGCGCATATTGGATTGGCATGGTTCTTTGCCGGATTGATTTATATCTATTCTCAAAAACTTACCACGCTTGCCATTTGGGCACTCTTTATGCTGGTGGGATATGGAACGTTGAACCTGTTCGTGCTATCGCCCGAAGCTACGGGCAGTAATCCTTTTCTGCCCGAAAACAATATCGTATGTCAATTCGATCGCTGGTTTCTGCCCGGCGTGCTCTACAACGGCAATTTTGATCCGGAAGGTTTCTTGAGCGTAATTCCCGCCATAGCTACCGCTTTAGCCGGCATGATAACAGGTCGTTATCTGAAACGAAATACCACCCACACTCCCAACCGGAAAGTAATGGTTTATTTGATTGCTGGGACTTTGCTAATTGTACTTGCCTTGCTTGTCAATACGTTTATTCCGATCAATAAAGCCTTGTGGTCGAGCTCATTCATGTTACTCGCTGGTGGAATTAGTATATTGCTTTTTGCATTGTTTTACTGGATAATAGATGTGCGTCAATGGCGTGGTTGGGCATTTTTTTTTCGTGTAATAGGCATGAATTCTATTACCATTTACATGGCTCAGACTATTGTCAATTTCTACGGCATCAGCGACTATTTTCTCGGAGGTATTACCTCTAAACTGTCGAAAGACTTCGGTTGGCTGCTTGAAAGTGCCGGATACGTGGCTATTTGCTGGTTGTTCCTCTATTTTTTATACCGTAAAAAAATATTTTTTAAAGTGTAAAACTCGCAGAAAATTGCACAATCGAGCCTCATATATTTCTCAATTTCTTCATCCTTAATTCATATAATTCCATGTCGAAAAAAAGTGTTATTCTTTTTGCTGTTTTATTATTAACGAGCATTTTGCAAGCTCAAACTGTTTATCAACTGGATGCTTCCCGCTTGAAAACTACTGCAATAAAAACCGGATATTTCAGGATGGGAACCGGTACAAATGCCAGAGATGAAACTATTTCGGTCAATAATCGCTACTTAATGATAAACGGACGACCGGAAATACCAGTGATGGGTGAATTGCAATATTCGCGGATGGATAAAAGCCGTTGGGCTGATGAAATTCTGAAAATGAAAGCAAGTGGTGTGAATGTAATCGCCACCTATTTGTTTTGGAATCACCACGAAGAAATTGAAGGTCAATTTGACTGGTCTGGAAACAAAGACCTGCGTAGTTTTGTCAAACTCTGTGGGGAACTGGGCGTTTATGTCTATCCACGCATTGGCCCGTGGTCGCATGGCGAAGGTCGCAACGGTGGTACTCCCGACTGGATTTTGAGAAAAAAGTACCTTGTTGACCGCTCTTCCGACCCTGTTTATAAAGCCTATGTCGAAAAATATTTTGCCCAAATCGGAAAACAACTGCAAGGACTTATGTTTAAGGACAACGGCCATGTAATCGGCATTCAGCTCGAAAATGAATATTGGAAAGGCAAAGCGGGCGAACCCTATATTCTCTGGCTTAAACAAACTGCCCGAAAATACGGAATGGACGTACCACTCTACACCGTTACCGGATGGGGTGACGGATCTGTGCCTCCGGGCGAGGTGATTCCGCTGTGGGGTGGCTATCCGGATGAGTCGTGGACACCTAATATAGAGAAAATTACCGGACGGGGTAATTACACATTCAGCAGCTTCCGCGATGACGAAACCATTGGTAATGCACAGGTAAAGAAAAAAGATAACTACTTGAATCACTCCAACCTGCCTTATTTTACTTGTGAAATGGGAGTCGGTATTTTTGTTTCTACCCACCGCCGCCCTGTTATCGGGCCGATTGACGGGTTGGGCATGATTATGGCGAAAATCGGGTCGGGCGGAAACCTGCTTGGGTACTACATTTTTGCCGGAGCCTCGCAACCGCTTGGTGTTTATTCTACTATGGAAGAAAATAAAGACGAAACGGGGTACTGGTGTGAACTTTCGCCAATTTCGTATGATTTTCAGGCGGCTATTCGTGAAGATGGTTCACTCAACGAATCTTATTACGAGGTGAAACGCTTCAATTATTTCCTTCGGGAATTCGGTCATCTGTTGGCGCCTACAGAACCAGTTTTTGCGGCGACTGCAAAAGACGACTTCCAATATGCCGTTCGCCTCAAAGACGATTCGGGATTCTTTTTCGGCATTAATTATTGCCGGAACAATCCTACTGCCGCAAAAAAGGATGTTCGTTTTTCGGTGAAATTAAAACAGCAAACGTTTACCTTTCCATCCACACCTGTCAATGTGCCCGACAGTAGCCTCTTTGTCTGGCCGATCAACATGGATTTGAACGGAATCAGCCTTCAATATGCCACTGCCCAACCACTTTTCAGTGACAAAAAGGGAAACTGGATTTTTGTTCAGGATTTGAATACAAAACCTGAATTCTCATTCGATACCCGAAATATTTCTTCGGTAAAATCTTCCAGCGGAAAAGTAACAGATAATGGTAAAAATTGGTTGGTGTCGGCACTGAACCCTGGAAAAAATTGTGTTATTTCCATCGTGAAAAAATCGGGTGAACAGCAACAAATTGTCATTTTATCGAAGGAAGAGGGAAAATATGCATGGATTCTCGAAAAAAATAATCACGAAAAACAGTTCTTCCTTTCGCAAGCAACGCTTTACATGCAGGATGATCGACTGAAGATAATGAGTACGAGTAATAGCATGATCGTCAATATGTTCACCCCTGAAAAGTCTGATTTGTTCACTGAATGCCATTTCAATCAGCCCGAACAGACACGGATTTGCAACGCGTCACCGAAAGGAGCCTTGCAGGATGCCAAATGGTTGGTTACATCCACAGGACAGATAAGGCCTGATAACCTGCTGAATCACCACATGTTTCAGAAAGAGTTCAGCGCCATAAATCCGGCTCTGATAAAATGGGCAAAATTGGTGATTGCACCCGAATCGGCCTGTCGCTTGCGTATCAATGAAAACTGGTGCGGACAAACAATCGAACCCGACAAACTGAATGTTATCGATATTACAGGTTACGTGAAAAAAGGAGAGAATACCTTGCTGGTGGATTTTCCGCTTGAAGCCGGGCAGAAGGCTTTTGCGGCCCGCGTCATTATCGAATATTTCAACAGTGAACGCTACGATTTCAGCACCGATGAGTCGTGGTTGTCGTCCGAGCAGTACTACCTTCCTGCCGTGTATGGTGACAAACCGGTATATCCGCTCGGATTTCAAGCTCCAGCCGTTGCCGAAACCCGTAAGGATGTCAGTTCCCAAACGATTCCCGAGTTCAGAGAATGGACGGTGCATGTCCCCTGTAATTATAGAGAAGGGTTGAATAACCTTTATCTGGCAGTGGATTATGTGGGCGACCGTGTTTCTGTGAGGCTGAATAACCATCTCGTTGCCGATAACCTGAACAACAATACCACCTGGAAAATGAATCTGAACCGTCCTGACGGCCAGATGGAGTGTGCCGATCTTCAGATCGAAATCCGTCCGTGGAAAAATACGGAGAAAATATATTACGATCGGTTGCCCTCCAAATCGGATGAAGGCCGAGCTGAAATCAAACAAATACGGTTTGTTCCGGAATATGCCGTCGAAAAAAAGTTACCTTGAGGCAAACTAAATTCAGAAAAATGCATCGTTTTTTGCTTATTTTATTCGTGTCAATATTCATGGGTTTATCTGCTGGAGGACAATCTATTATTCCCATTCCAGCCCGGATTTCTATTCCCCAAAAGGCAAATTTCGCGCTCGTTCAGGGAGCAGGGCTTTCGTATGATAAATCGCTGGGACAAGCCGCCGATTTTTTGCGCAATTATTGCAAAGAGATCTACGGGCTTAACCTTACTTCAATTTTTTCGCCACGAGGGTCGGCAATGATCCAGCTAAAACATAACCGGCACTACAAACCGGAATGTTACAAACTGGGAATAAGCGGTAAAGGCATTTTGATTGAAGGGTCGGAAACCGGTGTTTTTTATGGTGTGCAGTCGCTTCTGCAATTATTTCCCACAGAAAAAACCGTTAGAAAGATTTCTCTCCCGTATGTGGTAATCAACGACAAGCCCCGTTTTGCCTACCGCGGATTGATGCTGGATGTCAGCCGCCATTTTTTTCCGGTAAGCTTTATCAAGAAGATACTTGATTATATGGCCTATCACAAGTTGAATCGTTTCCATTGGCATTTGTGCGATGATCAGGGATGGCGGCTCGAAATCAAAGCGTTTTCCTTGCTGACTCAAGTCGGAGCATGGCGTGACGGCACCATTACCGGACTCTATCCCGGCAACGGCAACGATGGTAAACGTTATGGTGGATTTTACACGCAGGACGAAATACGCGACGTAGTGAAATATGCTGCCGAACGGTATATCACGGTAGTGCCTGAGATTGAAATGCCCGGCCATTGCTTGGCTGCACTCAGCGCTTATCCCTATTTGGGTTGTCTTGGTAAAGGGTATCAGGTGTCGCAAATATGGGGTATTTCCAAAGATGTTTTGTGCGTGGGCAACGATAGCGTTTTTACATTTTTGGAAAAAGTAATCGACGAAGTAGTTGGTCTTTTCCCTTCCAAATTTATTCATATCGGCGGCGATGAATGTCCGATAGACCGGTGGAAAGAGTGTCCGAAATGTCAGGCAAGGATTAAAAACGAAGGGCTTTCCAACGAAGCTTCTCTGCAAAGTTACATGGTGAACCGTATTGAAAAATACGTGGAAAGTAAAGGACGCAAAGTTATTGCCTGGGATGAAACATTGGACGAAGATGTGAATACGAAAGCCTATATCATGAGTTGGCGCGGTGATGGCTCGAGCGGTTGTTTGAAGGCTACTTCCACTAATCATTTCACCATTATGACCCCAAGTTACGGCTTTTATTTCGACTACCCGCAACATGCTAAGGAAGATTCGCTGGTTGCCAATTGGGGCGGTGTCACTTCCGTAAGCAAAACCTACCATATCGAACCTGTGTTACCGCAAATAGCACCGGGAAAAGAACAATTTGTGATAGGTGCGCAGGCCAATGTGTGGACAGAATATATGAGCAATCCCCGGAAAGTGGAGTACATGCTTTTTCCTCGCCTGAGTGCCATGAGCGAAGTGGTATGGTCGCCCAAAGAGAAGCGCAATTGGGAGGATTTCAGGCAACGAATGAATGATCAGCATAAACGGTATTTTTTGTGGAATGTAGTATATAATTCAGCAGATTTGGATTCAAAGTAACATCTCGTATTTCTTGCCAAACAAAACACAGAATTTATAGCTATTTTTGATAATTATTGAACAGCCTCTTATTCCTAACGAAATGATTGCATGAGGGTACATTTTAAAATACACTTTTGGATACTCTTGCTGCTCTTTGTAGCCCTTTCCGGTATTATTAAAGCAACCGAAATAGCCCATTTTACAGCCAGTCAGGGCCTTTCAGGTACGGATGTTACCGCTATTTGCGAAAACGAAAACTACGTGTGGATTGCTACCAACGATGGGTTATGTCGTTTCGATGGGAAAGTGTTCAAAGTGTTCAAGAAGGAGAACGGGAACGCTAATTGTATCAGCGAAAACAATATTGAAACACTCTGTTTTGACTCTCATGGCTTGTTGTGGATTGGTTTCAAGACCGGAGGTGCCGATGTATATGACCCCAAAAAGGGAACATTTACTCATATTAGTAAATTAACCGAACGATATCCTCAGCGGGTGATCTCTATTTATGAAGACAGTCGTGGAAGAATGTGGCTGGGAAGTTGGGAAGAGGGATTGTATGAACTTAACCTGGCCGGTAAGGGGAAATTCAAATATCACGCGAACATTCATCTCAAAGGTTTCATTGTCTCCAGTATTATAGAACAACCTGCAAATCAAATATGGGCAGGTACCTATGCCGGATTGTATCTTTATCAGCCAAACCGAAAACAGTGGAAGGTCTGTGACCCGCATCTTTGTGTAAGCCAATTGTCAAAAAGTAATGATGCAAATGGGGGATTTCTTTGTGCTACATGGAATGAAGGAATTATGCAAGTCAGGTTCAATCCTGCAAATCCCCTCCAACCTCTGATAACACCTGTTTGCACCAAAGTGAATCAACCTTACCGTGTTTTCGCAAAGGATAATAAGACTATGTATATTGGCACCTGGGGAAATGGATTGAAACTGTTTGATGAGACCAACAACCGATTATCGTCTTTCGATCCTCAGTTCAAACCTTCGGTCATACTTAGTTTTCTTAAAGATTCGTATAACAGCTTTTGGGTGGGGACGTATGGCAACGGATTGTTCCAAATAACTACAGCCAACCGCGGTTTGTGGGCATTTTCTCCGATAAGTGCAAGCGGATATGCTGCTGCATACACCATTAAGGATCTCGGTGATAATTACCTGATATTAGGATCGGAAGGGGAAGGTCTGTATCATTGCGATCTGATTCATTCTTCGATTGTAAAAAAGGCAAATGGAATTTTACAGGGTAATCAGAAAAATTTTATTCTTACCATCTACAAAGATAAAGATTTGATTATCATAGGTCATGATGACGAAGGCGTTTACTTGGCTTCATTGAAAAATAACAGGACTGCCAATCTCTCCTATAAAGCATTTAAAACCGACAGGAGATTCGCAAAGATTACTTCAATTTTTAAATCCAACGATGGCAAGTTTTGGTTCGGGACAAAACAAAATGGACTTATTTCGGCTAATTATAATACTAAAACAGAGCAACTTGGAAACTTTACTTATTATAATCTTTCCGGAGTAGGTCAAATTACCGGTTTTGCCTCTTACGACGATCAGCGTCTGTGGATAGCTTCGCATAGCGGTCTCTATCTGTTCAATATGTCAACCATGAATTTTGATCGGATGCGACAATTAAAAATTCCGGAGATGATTTACAGCATGGTCAAGGATGTTAAAAACGAATGTCTGTGGCTGGGTACTTCGGTAGGATTACGAAGATTAAACTACAGAAATAATGATCAGCCTGAAATACCGTTTCCGGGACTTTTACCTCAAGGCGCCATTTCCAATCTGATTCTCGATTCGTCAAATAATCTTTGGTTTTCAGTCAATGGACGTCTGTTTTGCATTACCGACCGGGACAAGAAAATTAAAGAGTTAAACCTTGGCGAATTTGGTAATCAGATTTTTCTTTCATCCACTATTGTCCGAATCAATGGAAAAGAGTGCGTCGTTTTTGGCGGAGAAAAAAGTTTGGTGATTATGGATCCTTCGGTTGTCCTTCGGCAGCCCAACGAATCGAAAATTATTCTCTCTGAGTTACAAATTGATCACAACAAAGTAAATGTTGGCGACAAAATATACGGACGCACTGTTCTCAATCAGCAAACTGAATACATTAACAAAATTGAGTTCTCCTATCGTTGCCAGTGGGTGTCGCTCACGTTTACGCAGGTAGGATGGAATAATTTCAAAAATCACTACCAATATAAAATTGACGGATTCAGTCAAACTGGCAATTACTGGATATGGATAAACCAATCATCTTCTCTCAATTGCAACCGGGAAATTACAAATTGGTTATCAAACGATTTGATGCTCCCGAAACGGATAATCCCCTGAAAACGCTCGATATTATTGTAATTCCACCATGGTGGCGTACCGGGTGGTTTTACACACTGCTTGCTATTGCATTGCTTGCTTCTGTAGTAGGCATTATTTTATTTATTATCAATTATTATAAAAGGCGAGAAATTGTCCGACTGGCAGAAATTGAAAAAAAGAAAAAAGAAGAGATATTACTTGAAAAGGAGAGTTTCTTTGCCGGTCTTTCGCACGATTTGCTTACTCCATTTTCACTTATTATCGCTCCTGCCGGCGACTTGCTTAAAGCAGAAGAGCTGAAACCTGATAGTTTGGAAAAAGTTCAGATTATCAACAAAAATGCAATCTACTTATCTGATATTTTCAAAACTATTCTCGATTTTAGAAGAATTGAGTCTATTGATTTGACTGTAGAAGAACGTCAAATAGAGCTAATATCATTTGTTCGGGTGATTGTCGATTCGTTTGGCTATTTAGCACGCTCGAAACAAATACATTTCAAATTTGAGACCGATATAAAAACATTATCGGTGCTGATTGATGTTGTCAAGTTCGAACGGGTTCTGTTTAATCTGTTGAGCAATGCATTCAGGTTTACCAATGAAGGGGGAAATATCTTTTTTTCATTGCAATATGGTGAAAATGAAGACAAAATATCAATTCGCATTGAAGATACAGGTGTGGGTATAGAGGCCGACAAACTGGAATTGATTTTTGAAAAATTCTACCAAAATAGCCCTGAAGGTAAGCATCATGGATTCGGACTCGGACTCTATATCGTTCGAAAATTTATCGAATTACTTCAAGGAACAGTACAAATCAGTTCAGAGAAAGGCAAAGGTACTTGTGTCGATATTAGTTTGCCAATACAACGAACCGAACCTGAGATACAGGTGAATGACTCTCTGATGTCTTCTGACGAAATGGTCTCTATCTTGTTGGTAGAAGATAATGACGAGATGAAAGAGTACCTGAAAGGTCAGCTGGCTTGCCATTTCAGCGTTGCAACGGCATCCAACGGATCTGAAGCCCTCGAGTTCATTCGGAATAACTTGCCTGAAATGGTAATCTCGGATGTTATGATGCCTGGTATTGACGGACTCTCTTTATGCAACCAAATAAAAAACAATCCGTTATACTCGGACATTTTTGTGGTATTGCTCTCTGCTAAGTCTTCTCCTGAAGACGAATTAATAGGTTACAAGGCCGGAGCTGATTTTTACATAGGAAAACCATTTGATTGTGAGTGCTTTATTAAACAAATATTGAATATTTACAATACGCGTATTCAGCGACGCAAGCAAATCCTCAAATCTATCTTTAGTCGTAGCGACGAAGCGAAACCGGCTACTCCGAAAGATGACTTTTTGAATAAGGCTATTCAAATCATTGAGAAACACATTATGGATGAAGATTTTAAAATTGATGAATTTGCTTCGGAGATGCATGTGAGTAAAACAGTCCTGCATCGTAAGTTCAAATTACTTATTGGCGAAACCCCTAATGCTTTTATCCGCCATGTACGCCTGCATAAAGCCGCTGACTTACTTGTCAATAGTAATCTGACTGTCGCTGAAATTGCTTATCTCACAGGTTTCAACCAATCACATTATTTTATCAAATGTTTCCGTGAAGAATACAATGAAACGCCTAAAAATTATCGGGTGCAAAAGTGTAAAAGAGATGATCTTTCCTGATGATTATAAAATAGAATTGAAGAATCCAGTTTTTTATATCGAATATCGTCTTAAATTTGTTATTTCCCTTCCGGTTTTTCTTATGATACTTTCTTGGTGAATCTTTTCTTATATGTGTGGGACTACATAAAAAATATATACACAGAAGAGCATAGGCTAAAGGAGGACAAATAGGTCAACTAACTTTGTGCCTAATTAGTTCCCGATATAAAACTACAAAATATATAGTATTGACTTTATTTGATATGAATGTGTGCGTTCACTGGCCTTGCTTTCCGTAAGATGCCAAAGTTATTTGGTGGTCACGTTAAGATAAACTCCGTAAGATAGATGGTTTATGGCGCTTTTTATTTATCCTTGCCAAATATGTAAAAGCTATAGAACAGACAGCAAACGATGTACTGTGTAGAGAGTCTTCAAAAGGGTTCAATTCTATTAATGTTATGTTCATCAGTAACTTAATTTTCTCATTGTTGACTCGATCATGCTTTTTGTCGCCAAAATCAGTCATTTCATCATAGAGATTAAACCTATTGGTATACATGACGGCTCCTGCGTCTGTTTAGTCTCTAATAATAGGTACCAAATGGCTTATGGGTATTTCTTGACGATTTGAGTAGAAACTCTATTCGTTCGTTATGCATTGAGATTCATGGTGGCAAAAATAATCGAAATGTAAGTCGTTCGTTGACTTGCTCTCATTGCACTATTCCTCCGTTGACAAATTGGTAATCATGTGGTGAAGGACATATTGGAAGACAATCATCTGTTTTTCATCAATATTTTTAGTGGCATGCGTCATCGTGTCACTGACAATGCAATTCACTCTATCATACACATGCTTACCCAGCTCGGTAATACAAATACGTTTTTTTCGTTTATCCTCGGTATCGGTAAGGCGCTGTATCAATCGTTTATTTTGCAGCCGGTCGAGCAAACGGGTGACATTGGGTTTATCTTTCTTGATTATACCGCACAAGGTTTGCTGCGTCACCATGTTCTCCCGAACCAAGCAGGATAGTATGGCATATTGCTCGGATGAAATAACAATGCGTTCGCGAACGAAAGCCTTATAAAAAGGGTTCCTTAGTTTATCTATCATTTTTCCGGTCAATACACTCAATATATCTTCATATTCCAATATTGCTTCCATGAAAATCAAATTTAATACTTATACTACATCTTCACTCTAATGTGAATCAAGAATAGAAATTTAAAAATAGGTCTCTGAATGACGCCATGTGCATTTTACCTGTATAGTCCAACCGACTGTAAGTATTTTGCGGCTTTGATTTGATAATTGCACCGGGCATCCGTCAGATTGTCGCAAGCGCTGCAATAAAGCGCCTGAGCTTCGAGTAAATCGGAGATACTAACCGTGCGGACACGATAATTATCCTGTGTTATTTTCAGATTTTCACGTGCTTCTTCTACCGATCTTGTGGCAACAGATGTTTGAAAAAAAGACTCTTTCAGTTCATTTTCCGTTTGTGAGATTTGTAATCGCAGCTGTTCCGTGTTCTCTTCCAGCTCCGTTTTGGCTTTTTCTACCTTCATACGTTGCTGTCTGATTTTATGGGAGCCTCCCCACCAATCGCTGATAGGAATGCTTAATGTTACATATGCCATTGCATTGAGCGAGTTTTTGCCCATCATGTCGGTAAACGAACCCGAACCGGAAAGAGCCAATTGTGGTAAATACTCTCCTGTCGTGATCTTTTGCTGTAATTTTTCTGCCTCAACGTTTTTGTGGAACAAGTCATATTCTACCCGATTGACAACCATACTCTGAGAGCCCTTTTGAAGTGGTAATTCCGCCGGCACGTCCGGTACGGAAGAGGGAATCAAATTATGCTCAGGAGCAATTCCTATCTGTTGAAAAAGAGCCCGGGCGGTAAGATCAATTCCATTTTGCAGTTTCATTTGATTGGTTTGCCATTCGTCTTGCTTCAACAGCACTTTCAGCAAATCGTTACGCTGCACAATGCCCGATCGCAAATAGCTTTTTACATCCCGCGACAATGTATCGAGCATCATTTTATACGCATCCAGCGTTTTTTGCCTTTCCCGCAAAGAAACCAACGACCAGTAAAGGTCTTCCGTACGCGCCAGCACCTCAATGGTAGTCAACTGTTTTTGATTACGGCTGATCTCTTCTCCAAGTACTCCCAGTTTGTAGCCGTTGTCGATACGCCCTCCGGCATAAAGCGGGAGTGTCACGGTTAGCCCTGCCGTATTGACATAATCGAGGGCATTGACCGGAATGGAAGGTACATAAGCAAACTGTGTTGCATTTCCTAAATTTGCAGGATTGCCATCATACACGGGCAAATTCATTTCCGGTGTTTTTCCCTTAATCAGATAATCCGATGCTTTCATCGCAATAGCCGAGGCACTAATCCGGGGAAAGTAATTTGTGAACGCATTCTTACGCTGTTCTTCTGCCCCTTTCAAATCAAAATTTGCCCCTTTTATTTTTTTGTTATTGACCAAAGCCATCTGCTTACACGAATCGAGACTCAGTGATTGCGCCATGGCTGGTGTCGACAAACCAACGCAGCAAAGAAGCGATATAACTACTGTTTTTGCTACAATCGGACTCTTCTTATTCTTCATCTTGGTTTTATACACCAAAGAGAAAAGTATGGGCAAAACGAACAGTGTGAGTATCATGGCAATAATCAAACCAAAGCAAATAACAGTACCCAGAGGACCCCACAAGGAAGAACGGCTTAATACCATAGGAATCACTCCTACGGCAGCAGCAGCCGATGTGAGGAAGATGGGACGCATTCGTCTCCGTCCGGCAGCAAGAGCCGCTTCGTATACCGTCATATGTTCTTTTTCAATCAACTCCACGGCGTAATCGATCAGGATGATTCCATTGCGCACCACTATGCCACAAAGACTGGTAATGCCGATAAAGGATGTTACGCTGAACGGATAATGCATCAGTATCAAACCAATGGCAGCGCCCGGAAACGCCAACAACATCGTTGAGAGGATGAGTAGAACTAATTTTACCTTACGAAACTGAAACAGCAGAATGAAGAATATCACAGTGACGCTCAGGAGCAACGCCAAAGCCATTGGAATAAACGTCTCGTCCTGTCCCTCGACTTCGCCGCCATAACTGATTGTCGTTCCTTTCGGTAATTTCAGCTCGTCTATCTGCGGTTTTATTTTGTCGAACAATTCCGAAGTGCTTACCCCTTCTTCGTTGTCAACCTGTATGGTCATTGTCGGTACGCCGTTGCGCCGAACCATGGTGCCTTCGCTCCAATCGGGCGTAAAGCTGGCAAACGAGCGGAGCGGTATCGATGAGAAAGTAGAAAGGGATGTGGCATACATATCCTCCATGGTACGGATACTTTTATGTCCGGTGCTGTCTTCTTTCGAGAGCCTCACCTCCACCGGATAGTCTTTTTCCCAGATAGTGGTTAGCGGTAGTCCGTCCAGACCTATCATAAGCGATGTAGATACCAGATCTTTGGAATAACCAAGCCGATCGGCCTTATCCTGATCGAGGTTAACGCGGATATATTGCTGTTTTTGATTCCAATCGGTACGGCGCCAGGCAATACCTGCCGTTTTTCGGAGAATAGTATTGATGCGCATCTCCGTTGCATGAATATCTTTTACCGAATCGGATGAAATCCGTATTTCAATAGGAGCTTTGTAATCCTGCAGCGACAATATTTTGAAGCGTACGTGAGCGCTGGCAAAGTAGTCGGTATACTTCTGACCATGTTCCTCTACCACTTGCCGGGTTGCTTCATTCGACGCCGTGTTTACGAGCAACTGTCCATAATTGGGCGATGGTATATTGGGCGCATATGCCGTATGAAACCGGGGCGAACTGGTGCCGATAAAGCTGGTTACATTGGTTACCCTTTTGTCTTGCAATAAAACGGTCTCAAGGCTATCGACCACCGCTGCGGTTTTTTCGAGCGAAGAGCCTACCGGCAAATACACCTCAACAGCAAACTGGTTGCGCTCCATTTGCGGGAACAACTGCTCATCGAGCGCCTGAAACAAAACGAACGAAATGCCGATAAGCGCCAAAGTGGAAGCTATGACCGTTTTAGGATAACGAAATGCCCATTCGAGCTTTGAGTCAAACCAACGCTGAAGACTTTCCAATAGATTGAATTTGACAGAATAACGACGAAGATGCTTGACAATAAAAACCAGATAAAAATAGGGCAACAGGTAGGTAAGTATAATAATAGCTACAGCCAGCAGAATGCCTATCAGTGGCTTATGGATACTTATAAATAGAGCCAAAACAACACCGACAAACAGAAGCCCGATAAGCATGGCTCGAACCGGATATCGAAATGTTTGCGCCAGAAAATGTTCATACCACTCTGTCAGTTTTTGATGTAAAGATATTTTATTTTCTGTCTCTTTTTTATGCAGCCCCTTTTTAATGAAAATGAAATTGAGGTAAGGGACCAACAACATGGCCACCAACACCGACACTATGAGTGATACGCTCACTACAACCGGAATAGTTTGCATAAACTCGCCGGAAGTGCCCGGAATCATAAATCCCAGAGGAATATAAGCAGCCATAATTGCAAGAGTAGCAAACAAAATAGGAAGAAAAAGCTCTTTTGCACTCTTAATAGCAGCATGCCAGGGTGAATATCCCATATCTACCTTCTCCACATGATTGTCAATGATTACAATCGAGTTATCGACAATCATTCCGAGAACCAAAATCAGCGATGCCAGTGACACGGTATGCAATTCCACCCCTAGAAAAAAGAGAATACTCAGCGTTACCAAAATCGAAATCGGAATGGTAATACCTGCAACCGATGCCACCCGTAGCGGAAGAAGCAACATGGTAACAAGGATAACCGCTATTACGGCAATGAGAAATTCTTTCATGAAATTCTTTACCGAATCGTCTACATATTTTGGTAGCTCCGATATTTTTGCCACATGGATGTCTTTCGGGCAGGATTCCTTGAAAACGGATAATGCTTCGTCCACCTGCTTTCCGAACTGTACAATATTGTTGCCCGGTTGCATTTCGAGTGAAAGCAGAACAGTCTTTTTCCCGTTCTGCTTGATATAACTTTCGGGATCCTCGTAGCGACGATCAATAGTTGCTATATTTTTAAGTCGCACCACATTGCCTTCGGGATCGGAATAGACGATTTGATTGGCAAGATCGTTTTCCGACTTGAAGCTCGTAGGAAGATGAGCATACAAATCGTTTGCGCCATCTTTCAGTACACCTGCATAACCGATAGTGCCGTTCGACTGATAAGCGCTGAGCAACGACAGCGATTTAATATTATACTCGTTCAGCAGCTCTGGCTTTACCTTGACAAACAATTTCTCTTTTTGAAGCCCATAGTGTTTTATTTTGGATGCGGCCGGAATTTTCCGGCATTCGCTCTCCAGTTTTTTCAACGATTCTTCAAGATCTTTATAACTTCGGGTGTCGGACGAAAGCGTAATCAGCATCGCCGAGGTATCCCCAAAATCCGAATCGGCAAAAAGAGCCAGTACCCCCGGAGATAATGACGATTTGAGTTCTGCAAGCCCATGACGCAATTTCGACCAGAACTGATCGGCATTTTTTACATTATCGTTCAGTTGAACAAACAGATACATCATGCCCTCCTGCGACATGGAGTAGGTTTTAGCTTTATTTACCTCTTCATAACCGAAGATATAATTTTCGACAGTCCGGGTCAGTTGTGCCTCCACTTCGGCAGATGTTGCTCCCGGGTATACTCCCACAATCACCCCTTCACGAATAGTGAACTTCGGAAATTCATTGCGTGGCATCATGAACAGAGCTACTACGCCTACAATCATCAATGTTATGGCAACAATAATCACAATATTGTGGTTGCGCATAACCGATTCTATTAATCCTCTTTTATTCAGGCTCATACGTTATAAGGAGATTAGGCTGTTATTCGATAGTTTTTCTTTGCCTTCGGTAACGACCATCTGACCGGCAGAGAGACCACTGCGCACTTCGATGTTGTTGTCGCGGTAATTGCCCAGTTGAACTATTTGCTTAAGGGCTCTTTTGGGGGAAAGAGAGACGACATAGACATAGGGTTTTCCGTTGTCATCAAGGCTGACAGCATTCTTAGGAACGGTAAAAAAGGTCTGTTCTATGCCAGTATTGAGATTCACGTTGCACACCATACCGGGTTTAATCTCAAGATTCGGGTTAGGAATGGTGATTTTTGCATCATACGTGCGGGCTATCGGATCGGCCATTACACCTACACTGACAACAGACCCGACAAAAGATCTGCCGTTCAGGGCAGCAATGGTAAGTTCGGCTTTTTGCCCTTTTCGAATCTTTGAAATTTCGTTCTCGGCTACCGAAATCTTTACCTGTATGGTTTTGAGAACCACAATTTTCAAAGGAGTTTTCAGGGAGAGAGAATATTGACCGGGCTCTACATCGCGTTTGCCCACAATACCATCGATAGGAGAACGCAACCTGCATTTATCTACTCCTGAATGAGCCAGTTGTAGTTGCGATTCGGCTTCTTTAAGTGTTGTTTTTATTTCGATCCACTTGATCTCCGAAAGGCTGCCTGAGGCATAAACACTTTGAAAACGGTCATAGGCATCTTTGGCTTGCTTGTACTTTGCCAGCGATACGCTACGCAGATTTTCATCGTCAGATTTGTTGATTGTGGCAAGCAACTGTCCCTTACGCACGGCATCTCCTTCGCGCACCAACACTTTGTCAACGGTACCTACCGATTCGAACGACAGATCTACGGTCTGCAACGGCTCGGTGGTACCACTATAGTGTAAATCCGCAATGCCCGTGACAGCAGTTACCGGCTGAACCTTTACCTTCACAATCCTGTTTGCTTCATCGGGAGCCTGTGCCTGCTTCTGCCCTCCACAGGCGATCAACCCAATTGATGCACATAAAAAACAACATAAATAATTGAATTTCATCTCCTTTTTATTTTTAATTTCAGTGCAAAGATGCCTGCAATTAATAAATTAAAAAAGGAGAAAACGGGCGAACCAGACAAGATTGGGGGTGAACCGGAAGGTTTTAACGGTGAACCGATAAAGGAACCAACGCGGAAAATTTGATGTTATTTAGTCTCCAGCCAGTTGAGAAACAGAGGAGTTCGTTCCTTGCTGACCAGAATTTTCTCTTTAAAGGGGGTGGTGAGATTGACCGAAAGTTTTCTCAGAAAGTAGCGCGACACATCTGCCACCGCTTTCCGGTTGACCAAATACTGGCGGTTGACACGGAAGAAACCGTTCCCTCCCAGTCGCTCCAGCTCTTCCATTTTTTTATTCACACTATATTTGACTGAAGAAAATGTGAATAAAAAGGTCATTTCGTGGGCAATATAAAACAGCGCAATTTCCTCCAGTTTCACGGGAAGAATTTTCTCTTGATGATACACGAGTATAGAGGTGCTTTTAGCCGCCGAATCTCTGTTTGTCAATAATTCCAACAGCTCATCGTATCGCCGTTTTTCTCCTCCTAAAGTTTGCCGGAGTGTGCGGTATTTATTCAAAGCATCGGCAATGGTCTGAGACGTAGATGGCTTCAAGATGTAATCGATTCCATTGGTTTTAAATGCGTGGAGAGCATATTCGTCGTAGGCCGTACAAAAGATGACCGGAGCTGTTATTTTTGTTGCTTTGAATATTTCAAAACTCAGGCCATCGCCCAGTTGTACATCACAGAAAATAAGATCCGGAACCTCGTGCGAATCAAAATAAGCAATAGCACTTTTGACCGAACTCAGAATCGCCATTATCTCGGCATTCGGTTCCAGTTCCGTAATGGTTCCGGCCAGTTCATCGGCCGTAATCCGTTCATCTTCTATTATTACGATTCGCATTGTAGGTAAGCAATTAAGGCATGAATTTTAGTGAGGACATTTTCGGAATTTGAATCTTTCCGGCATCGCGATTCAACAATTTAATATTTACGGAAAAGGTTGAATTGGTTGCTTCAATCCGGAGTTCATCTCCCGACAAAATACGGTAACGTTCCGAAAGATTGGCCAGTCCGCTTCCGGATGCGCCTTCGGATATGGTTTTCGGTTGTAGCGTATTGGATACGATAATCCAGTCATCTTGCACATGAATCTCTATGCGGAGCGGTTGTTCTTCCGTCAGTTCGTTATGTTTAATTGCATTTTCGAGCAAAGGTTGAATAGAAAACGAAGGTACAAAACGACTCTCTTGTATTGGTTCCGGCACAGCTATATCACAAGTCAACGCGGCTCCAAATCGTATTTGTTGCATACGAAGATAGCCCTGACACAGTTTGATTTCATCTTTTAGCGGAACAACCTTTGGAGTGTTGTTCGATACCGACGCCCTCAAAAAATCAGAAAGACAAACCAAATATTCTTCGGCCTGTTTTGGATCTATTTTGTACAACGATTTTAATATATTCAGGGCATTGAATAAAAAATGAGGATGAATCTGTTGGCGAAGCAACTGATTAGCTGATTCTGCATTTGCAACCTTCAACAGAGAGTTCTCGATGTCCGATCGTGTCTTTATCTCTTGCAATATGACATAGTTCTGTAGCAAGACGATCAACGTATTTACAAACATACTGATCACAATCAGCGTGATAATATCGATCAGCCCCAGTAATACATAATTGAGGTAGTTATAGCACCAGATGGTTAACAAAAAAATACCCATGCTAAAAAGATAGCCGGATAAGTAATAAATCTGCTTGGCATGAGGTCGTTCCGGCTGCGGTCTTCGAAAAAGCACCAACCAAAGAATATTGGCAAAGGCAATGGGAGTCATGATTACCAAGGTAAGCATAGCTCCCAGAATAGCATCGCGTAACCCTGCAATCCCCCAAAAGGCCATTACGAAGGCACATACAAACAGAGCACAAATAGAAATGAGCCATATATTCAATATACAAAGCTCTTTGATAGGATATTTCGGCTTGTGTGGCATCATGGTTTATATGAGTAATGAAATACAATACAATAAAGATGCAAAGGTAGATATTTTTTAATTTGGTGTCATAAGCTGGTAAGTCGACTTTTGGCTTTGTTGATTTTCTTGAGTGATATGATAATACAAGCAGTGTAATTGAAAGAAAACCAACTGGATGTGGTGGTATCAAATCTATTCAAAAGAGATTTAAATTATTCATCCAAGCGTTGGTGCTTTCTATACAATAGCGTTGTTCATAGAAAAATTCATTAAAAAATATATCATCAGAATTTGTGCCATTACGATAGTTAATTGCAATGTTTGGGATTATGCCATCAGCGAAACAGCATTATCTTCAACCACCACTTCCATTGGGGTTGTATCTTCCGGGTTAAGCAAAGCATCCACCGTGATATTAAACAACCGTACCAGTTTCTTTAGTTCCTCCATAGAAGGCTCCCTAAAAGAAAAACAACAAAATCAGGCTAGGACGTGTTGACGAAAAGCCGCAAAATCTATTGTTTATGAAATTAATTTTAAATGATAGCTGTTTGTGTGTTTTTAATTGATTGGTAGTCAATAGTAAAAAAGACAAGGTGACGGATATTTTAATTGGGTCATATTTGCTACATGAGTTATCTATTTGTTTGATATATAATGTTTCTTACATTTGAAGAAGTGAAATAAAAGACCCCCAATTAGCTCCGCTGATCTTCGATTCCCTGAAGGGGAGACTTAAATAACAGCACCCCAATCTGATGATTTTCAGGTTGGGGTGTTTTTTTGCGTTCCAACGACTCATTAATAGGCTTCAAATTCTCATTATCGCGTGTGGGAAAAGTATGGGATCAAAGCAGCAAAAAGGAGGAGTAGACTTTCTGATTTTATCCAGACAAAATTACTACGTTTACCCTGCAACTGGGTGCCAATATTATGGAGACGGTAAAGGTGAAAATGAAACCTGCGGCATCGGCCGGCGAGTTGATTGAAAATATCAATCGTTGCGAAGCCGGACTCTGGAAAAGTAATCCCTCTATTCAATGGATTTTCTTCGAACCTGACAATAAAGATAGATTCTTTGGATGTCATGGCTCTTGTGGAATAAGGGTGCTTTGCTATCGAAATTTTTTTTGAAAAAAGCGGGTGAAAGCGAACCAAAACGAAACTTTTCCGCTTATATTTGCAGTGCTATAGAGTTTAAGATTAATACAAAAAGCCCTGCTCCGGTATTTCTCCACCGGGCAGGGTTCTTTTCTACAAGGCACGCGGCCTGCGCTCACATACACTAATTACAGCGCCAACTGACTAATGTATTGACTGGTCGATGTCTGACTACCATCGGGGGCGGTGAAGTAGATCCAGCAATGGACCGACGTACCTGCCCACACGGTGGGTACCGTCACTTCCGCTTTCCCGTCTTTCCGTAAAGCTATGCTCTCCTTCAGAACCGGAAGCTGCGAGGCTTCGTTAAAGAACAACACACTTACCGCATCCGACTCGCGGACAGGAGTTCCGGCTGTGGCATCCCAGTCGATCTCCACCTTCGAACTTCCCAACGATTTACATAAAAGCGTTTCTGCTTTTTGCACGCTACCTGTCGCTACCGTCAATTGACTGTAATCGAGGGCAAAGTTGGGATAACTGCCCGTTACCGCATTGGCCAGTGCCAGCGATACTGCCTGATTGATCCCTCTGCTACTGCCAAACGTGATTTTGAACTGTTCGCTCAACACGCTCAAGTCATGGTTGACCATCGCAAATTTGGCACGTTGTGCAACTTGCGCATCGGTCCGGGGATTCGATGGCGCTTTGAAAACTCTCAGGATGCATTGACCATCCTTGGTGGTAGCCGCTACCGCGGTACCGTGACGACCGGAAATGGTTCCGAAAGTCGTCGAATTAAATTTTGCCATAAGCATAAAATTTAATTGGTGAAACAAAACGATTAATTTCTATCATTTTGCTATTTGCAACCTCTACAGGCAATGATAGCAGCCTATAGGAGTTGGATAGGAGTTACAAAGGAGAAAGAGCGGAGAAACAGGCTATATTCACTCGAAAAGAGATGAGCCTGAAAAGTAACAAAATGTCAACCTTGTCTTGTCCTCACTCCTGTCGTCTTCCGGCGGTGCAGGTCCCGGGGGGAGGTTTTCCTCTGAGGATTGCCGACAGCAATCTGATTTTTCGGTTGGTGATGTTTCTAAAGTATTTCATTATAGTAATTGTTGTGTATCGCTTATCTGCTTGTGCCTATTTGTGTTGCAAATCTAATTATGCACTCCTGAATACGAAAGGACAAAAATTGAACCTTATTTTTTGTGCGCTGTTAAGTGATTGTTTTGTGGTTTATGTTATTGATATACAGATATATGATGTTGTATTTGTTTGTTGCGTTCTGCTCTTTTTGCATTCGTACTGCTCTTTTACAGCACTTTTACAGCATTTTTACGGCACTTTTCCGGACAAAAACGGACAAAAACGGACAAAACGATACACCTGGTTGCTCTGTTATTTGCTGTTGTATTGTGCGTCGTAAAATATTGCAATATAATGATATATATGTTTTGTCTCCGTGAAATCCGTCAAATGACAATTTTTTAGATGACCTTTTGGACGATGGACATGAAAACGTCTAAGTTTTTTATTGGATGGACACGAACGAGACTGCTTTTTTCAAAGGACACTAAGGGGAGTAATGAGTTAGTCGATTATTCCGGGTCGTTTTTTTGTCGCTGAAGCAAAGGTAATCTGGAGGGCTATTTTCTGAAAGGACAGAAAAATATGCGACGAAAAAGTGTCATTAAAACAGATATTAATAAATATGTAAAGCCTATATATTCAGTAGAATAAGTGTCATAAATGATGCGTGTCTGTCCTTTGTGGAAATGAGAATGAATTGAAGTGTTAAAATTGACATCCTACGGTTTTAGGTTGTTGTATGAATGAAAGTGTGTCCCTTTTGGGGACACTTTTTCTAATGAAATTATACTATATTAATTGTAATTGGTCGCTATTTAATGTCTATTTGGAATTCGGATGTGAAAAATTTAACAAAAAGGAGGCTGTTTTCAAAGGGAATTTGTAGATTTGAAGGTTGAAAAATAGTAGAAATTATATACATGGCTAAAAAGAGCGAACAAAAAGAAAAAGCAATAGAAGTTTCATTGTGGGAATCGGCAAACAAGCTGAGGGGGAGTGTTGAACCATCCGAATATAAGCATGTTGTATTGGGACTGATTTTCCTGAAGTTTGCCAGCGATAAATTCGAAGAACACCGGCAAAAACTGATTGATGAAGGAAAAGGAAAGTATATTGAAATGGCCGAGTTCTACAACATGAACAATGTCTTCTTTCTGAAAGAACAATCGCGTTGGAGCTATATCAGCAAGCAGGCCAAACAGACCGAACTGGCCTTGATTATTGATACCGCCCTGCATACCATCGAGAAAGATAACAAAGCCCTCGAAGGGGCATTGCCTGATAACTATTTCTCCCGCCTTGGACTCGATCCGTCGAAACTGGCTTCGCTGATTGACGAGATAAGCAATATAGATACCATAAAAGACAAGCAGCAGGATATTGTAGGCAAAGTGTACGAATATTTCCTCTCTAAGTTTGCGCTTGCCGAAGGGAAAGGGAAAGGTGAGTTTTACACGCCCAAAAGCATTGTAAATCTGATTGCCGAAATGATAGAGCCTTATCACGGGGTGATATACGACCCGGCCTGCGGTTCGGGCGGTATGTTTGTGCAGTCCATTAAGTTTATCGAAGCCCATCATGGCAACAAACGTGAGATCTCTATCTACGGACAGGAATATACCAATACCACCTACAAACTGGCAAAAATGAATCTGGCCATACGGGGAATATCGGGCAATTTGGGAGAAAAGGCTGCCGATACATTTGGGAACGACCAGCATAAAGAGCTGAAGGCCGATTTTGTGATGGCCAATCCTCCGTTTAACCAGAAGGACTGGCGGGCGACTGACGAACTGCTTGACGACCCGCGCTGGATGGGGTATGAGGTGCCACCGGCAAGCAATGCCAATTACGGATGGATACTGAATATGGTGAGTAAGCTCTCCGATAACGGAGTGGCGGGATTTATTCTGGCCAACGGCGCGCTGAGCGGTGGAGGTACGGAATACGAAATACGCAAGAAATTGATAGAGAACCGCGTGGTGGAAGCTATTCTGGTATTGCCCCGCAACCTTTTTTATACCACCGATATCAGCGTAACACTGTGGATTCTCAATAAAAATAAAAAGGAGCAAACCAAGCTGGTGGGCGAAGAGATGCGCCAATACCGGGATCGGCAGAACGAAATACTCTTTATGGATTTGCGCCAGATGGGTGAACCCTTTGAAAAGAAATACACTCAATTCTCGGCAGAAGACATTCAAAAAATAGCGGCTACCTATCATGCCTGGCAATGTGCGGGAGAAGCAACGGTTACCCCTGTTTATCAAAATAGTCCCGAATATTGCTACTCGGCCACCATTGATGAGGTACGCGCCAAGGATTATTCGCTGGTGCCCAGCAAATACATCGAGTTTGTGAACCGGGACGAAAAGGTGGATTTTGACGAAAAAATGCGCAGCCTGCAAACCGAAATTGCCGAACTGCTGCGTGCCGAAGCCGATAGTAAAACCGAATTGCTGAAAGTATTTAAAGACCTGGGGTATGCAATCAAACTATAAACGACTGGGTGATTATATACAGCAGGTGGATGAGCGAAATCGCGAATTGAGGAACATTCCTTTGATGGGATTGAGTATCAATAAGATCTTTATCCCCTCCATTGCCAATATTATCGGGACCGATATGTCGACCTACAAGCTAATCCGACGCAATCAGTTTGCTTATGGTCCGGTAACATCACGCAATGGCGACAAAATAACGATTGCCTTATTTGATAATTACGATGAAGCTCTGATTTCGCAAGCCTATATCCCGTTTGAAGTAACTGATACTTCGAAGCTTTTGCCGGAATACCTGATGATGTGGTTTCGCCGACCGGAATTTGATCGTTATGCGCGGTTCAAGAGCCACGGAAGTGCCCGTGAGATTTTCAGTTGGGAAGATATGTGTGATGTTCGGCTTCCCATCCCCACACCCGACAAGCAGCGGAAAATAGTAGCCGAATACAACACGATACAAAATCGCATCCGCCTGAACGAACAACTGATACAAAAACTGGAAGAAACTGCCCAAGCGTTGTATAAGGAATGGTTTGTGGATGGAGTGGATATGGAGAATTTGCCGGAAGGGTGGAGAGTAGGACTGTTATCCGATATAGCAACAATAGTTATGGGACAGTCACCACAAGGCGAAAGCTATAATGTAGGTGCTGAAGGCAGCCCATTGATTAATGGCCCTGTTGAATTTGGTGAATACTTTACCTTAAAGACTAAATGGACTACCGAACCTAAAAAATATTGTCAAAAAGGAGATTTGATATTTTGTGTTAGAGGCAGCACTGTTGGAAAGCATGTAATTGCAGATGACAAATATGCGATAGGAAGAGGTGTCTGTGCAATTAGTTCAAAGTATCAACTCCATTTAATTCAACTGATTAAAACAAACTTGACTGAGATACTCAAAGATGTTACAGGTTCTACTTTTCCAAATATAGATAGGATAACATTAGGAAATTATCCTGTTGTTATTAGTAATGATGAAATTTTGAAGAATTTCGAAAAGGAGGTAACCCCAATCAATCAAATGATATGGATTAAATCAAAAGAAAACCAAAAGCTATCAGAACTGAAAGAATTATTACTATCGAAATTGGCAACAGTAGAGTAAGGATGACTTGCACTCGCCCCTATATAAAAAGGGCGTATGCAATACGCCCCAACGCAAAAGACCAAAAAATGCACGAATACAATCCCGCACAACACCACCGCCGTTCCATCCGGTTGAAAGGATACGATTATGCACAGGCAGGATTGTATTTTATCACCATTTGCACACAGGACAAGGTATGTTTGTTCGGTCGTGTGGAGGATGGGCGGATGATATTGAATGAATTCGGGAAAATTGCACAAAATGAGTGGTTAAAAGCCATCGAATTGCGCCCCAATGTTACGTTGCACGAATACGTGGTAATGCCTAACCACATCCACGGCATCATCGAAATAACTCGTAGGGGCGAATTGTATTCGCCCGATGATGGCACACGGGATTTGCCCTGTGATACACCCGAATTGCATTCGCCCAATAATGATGCATGGGATGATTTGCCCGATCACGACACAATGCCGGATATTTCGCCCGATCACGGTGCAATACACGACGTTTTGTTCGACAATATTGCCATGCCGGATGGTTCGCCCGATGATGGTGCGACGATTGGCGTTTTGTCCCACAACGATACAACACACGCCATTTCGCCCGACCACAACGCCATGCCGGATGGTTATGATGCGAATGATGATAAGGGCGAATGCAATTCGCCCCTACGGATGCCATTGCGTGGGCCGGCGCAAACGGTTGGTGCCATTGTGCGGGGATATAAATCGGCGGTGACCAAACAATTGAATGCATTGCATGTTGGCCGACCCGTGTGGCAACGCAATTATTACGAACACATAATCCGTGATGAATTGTCGTATGTCCGCATTGCCTGTTATATCATGGATAACCCGTCCAAATGGCAGGATGATACATTTTATTTGGCATGATCCGGAAATGTTTGCGGCAATATTCGCGACGATGATACAATGATTTCCGGGCGTTGTGCTGCGTTATGTTTGTTTTGTTTGACCATGAAAAAATAGTTACGGATGAAATTTACAGAAGAAAAACTGGAACAATCGTTTGCCGAATTGTTGGGTCGCGAAGGCTATGCCCATTGCCCCGGCAATCTGTTGACGCGTCAGCCCGAAGAGGTGTTGATAGAGGATGATATGCGGCAATTTCTGTTGTCGCGGTATGAGTCCGAGGGGTTGACCGAAACGGAAGCCCGTTCCATTCTTCTGCAATTGAAATCGTTGCCAGCCAGTGATCTGTACGAGAGCAACAAAAGCTTTATGCGGATGTTGTCCGACGGATTTATTCTGAAACGGGAAGACCGTGCTCAAAAAGATATCTACATCCAGTTGTTGGACTATACCGGTCTTGATAATCAACACCGTTTGCCGGATGCTCAATTGCTGCATGTGGTGGCCGATGAACCCCTTCGCTATAACACCGACCGGAATATTTACCGGTTTGTAAACCAGCTGGAAATCGTTGGAACAGAAAAACGTATTCCCGACGGGATTTTGTATGTAAACGGCCTGCCGCTGGTGGTGTTTGAGTTTAAAAGCGCTATTCGGGAGGATGCTACTATTTTTGATGCCTATAAACAACTGACCGTGCGTTACCGCAGAGACATCCCCGAATTGTTCAAATACAATGCCTTTTGCGTGATTAGCGACGGAGCGAACAACAAAGCCGGGTCTTTCTTTGCCCCGTATGAGTTCTTTTATGCCTGGCGCCGGGTTGCGGGACTTGCAAAAGAGGTGGACGGAATAGACAGTATGTTCACATTGGTGCAGGGAATGTTGCACAAAGACCGGTTGCGCGATATTATCCGCAATTTCATCTACCTTCCCGATAGTAGCAAAAAGAACGAAAAAATAGTTTGCCGTTACCCTCAATATTATGCGGCCAAGGCTTTGTTTGCAAGCGTAAAGGACGCGCAAAAGCCCCAAGGAAACGGAAAAGGCGGGACCTATTTCGGTGCAACAGGATGTGGCAAAAGTTATACCATGCTCTATCTGACACGTTTGTTGATGAAGAGTAGCTATTTTGAAAGCCCTACCATTGTGCTTATAACCGACCGCACCGATCTGGACGATCAGCTATCGGCTCAATTTACTAATGCCAAGCAGTTTGTGGGCGACAATGCGATTGTGAGCGTGGAGAGCCGGGCACAATTGCGCGAACTATTACAGGGGCGGCAAAGCGGAGGCGTCTTTCTGTCTACCATCCATAAATTTACCGAAGATACAGAACTGTTGACCGAAAGAGCCAACGTGATTTGCATTTCGGATGAGGCACACCGTACGCAAATCAATCTGGATCAAAAGATACGAGTGACCGAAAAGGGAGTGTCCAAAACGTTCGGTTTTGCCAAATATCTGCATGATTCATTGCCCAATGCTACGTATGTGGGGTTTACCGGCACACCGATAGATGCCACATTGGATGTGTTTGGCAAGGTGGTTGATGCGTACACCATGACCGAATCGGTGAAGGATGAGATAACGGTGCGCATTGTTTATGAGGGGCGTGCTGCAAAGATTGCGCTCAAAAACGGGGAGCTGGAAAAAATAGAAAAATATTACCAGTCGGCAGCAGAAGCCGGTGCCAACGAATACCAGATTGATAAAAGCAAGCAAGAAACGGCTCAGATGAATGCCATCTTGGGTGATCCAGACCGTTTGAAAGCGTTGGCTGAAGATTTTGTGACTCACTACGAAAACAGAATCTCCGAGGGGGCTTCGGTCAAAGGCAAGGCGATGTTTGTGAGCAGTTCACGCGAAATAGCCTACGAACTGTATAAAAATATTATAGCCCTGCGCCCGCAATGGGGCGAAATTCGTGAAGCGGAGGATGGCGCTGTGTTGACCGATAAGGAGAAACGGGAGCTGAAACCGATTGAACGAATTAAAATGGTGATGACACGCAGTCAGGATGATTCCAAAGAGCTGTACGACCTGCTCGGCACCAAAGAGTTTCGCAAAGAACTCGATCGTCAGTTTAAGAACGACAAATCGAATTTCAAAATTGCCATCGTGGTGGATATGTGGCTGACCGGGTTTGATGTGCCATTTCTCGACACCATCTATATAGATAAACCGATACAGCAACACAATCTGATACAAACTATTTCGAGGGTAAACCGACGGTTCGAAGGCAAGGAGAAAGGGTTGGTTGTCGATTATATTGGCATTAAAAAGCAGATGAATCTTGCTTTGGCTCATTACAACAAAGGAGATAAAGATAACTTTGAAGATATAGCGCAATCGTTGATAGTGGTACGAGATCATCTCGATTTGCTTGCCCGGTTGATGCACTTATTCAATAATTCGCAATACTTTGAAGGTTCTACACTGGAACAATTACATACGCTGAATATGGCAGCCGAATTTGTGCAGCAAACCAAAGAGTTTGAAACACGTTTTATCGGTCTTGTAAAACGATTGAAAGCAGCTTATGATATTTGTGCCGGTAGCGAAAAGCTGACACAGAAAGAACGGGATTATACTCATTTCTACCTTGCCGTTCGCTCCATTGTGGTAAAACTAACTACGGGAGATGCTCCCGATACAGCTCAAATGAATGCCCGTGTGCGCGAAATGATTAAAGATGCCCTGCAAAGCGATGGCGTAGAGGAGATTTTTAAAATCGGAGAACAGAAAGGAGGTGAGCAGGATTTGTTTGATGAAGATTATTTGTCAAAAATAAACAAGATAAAATTACCCAATACCAGAATAAAATTATTGCAACAGTTGCTGGCAAGAGTTATTGGTGAAATGCGGAAGATTAACCGCGTAAAAGGCATTGATTTTACGAAAAAGATGCAAACACTTGTGGAGCGATATAACAACCGTGAAGCCAATGATATACTGCGCAGTGAAGTGTACGAGGAGATGGCTGAACAACTGACAAACCTTATTTGGGATGCGCACCGCGAATTTTTTGCCGGTGATTTGCTGGGAATCGGATTTGAAGAGAAAGCCTTCTACGATATCCTGAAAGAGTTGTGTGTGAAATACGATTTTTCATATCCAGACGATAAGATGATTGCGCTTGCCAAGGCGGTGAAAGAATTGGTTGACAGTCAGGCGCAATTTCCGGACTGGAATAAACGTGAAGATATTAAAGCATCTCTGAAAGTAGGATTGATCTTGTTGTTGGACGAATATGGGTATCCTCCTGTAGAAAGAGATGAAGTGTATGTGGAGATTTTTGAGCAGGCCGAAAATTTTAAGAAGAACCGATAATAAGCGGAGTTTATGTTTGACGATAATTTTGAAGATAGACGCGCACGATTAGAGAAAATGCCGCTGTATCAAAAGGCAGTGGAAATTCACGACTTGGTGAGAGATATTTGTGAGTTGATAGACGAGGGTGATGAATTGCTGAATAGCCTGAAGTGGCAACTGCTGGACGATGCTTGTGTGCTAAGTGTAAAGATAGCCGGAGCTGAAGCAGGCGATTTTTACGACATTCGGATGGAGTGTGCCACCTTGATACGAAAATCGGCTATGAGCCTGTATGTGAGCATTCACTCGTTGCGCATGTATGGGTTTGAGCATACGGAATACTACTTGATGGTGCGGAAAAAGATACGGGAATTCCGTCAGCTGTTTGTGGAATGGGTAGCCGGTTTTGATAAAGCTAACTATATTGCTGACCGTTGGGGATTGTTTAATCCTCCCGGGGTGGATGTGCCCGACGATGATGATGACGAAAACAATGATAAAGACTGGGATAAGTATGATTTTCCTGAAGAAAATGAGTAAAATGTATGGATGAACGGATTAGGTATAATCGACTTTTTAATCGTTGATCAATAACACAATCACATATAAAACAGACTAATGAAATGAAAAAATATTACAGAGTCATGCTTGGAGCTAAGAGTATTTATGCCGATGAGTGCTATCGTGAGAGTTACATTGGTGTCGACTTTGATATAAAAGAAGATTTAACGGGAAAGTTACCGGATAACTGGAAGGAATTTAATCAACGATTTATTCCCGTATGGTTGAAAATCTTCCCAGGAAAGAGCAAGGTGTCTGCTGGTTTGTCGTGTGGAGCATTATGGACTGTTTGTAAGGGAATAAATAATGGTGATATTGTGTTATGTCCTAATGGAAATGGTGCTTATTATGTGGGAGAAGTGGTAAATAATTATTACTTTAAAGAAGGCGAAGTTTTGCGGCATAGACGGAATGTGAAGTGGCTTTCTGTAACCATTGACCGATCGGCAATGTCGGAGGGTTTGCGTAATTCTTCAGGTTCTATTGGTACCGTAAGCGATATTTCCAAATATGCTGCTGAAATTGAAACGCTAATTGGAAATAATAGACCAGCAACGATTATTTCGACTGACGAATCCATAGAAGATCCTTCTGCTTTTGCACTTGAAAAACATTTGGAAGATTTTCTGGTTCAGAATTGGGAAAATACAGCATTAGGTAAGCATTATACAATTTTTGAAGAAGAGGGAGAACTTGTCGGACAGCAGTATCCTTCGGACACAGGTCCAATTGATATATTGGCAATCAGCAAGGATAAAAAAACATTGCTTGTTGTTGAGCTTAAAAAAGGAAGAGTAAGCGATGCTGTTGTGGGTCAGATTCAGCGTTACATGGGTTATGTAAAAGAAGAACTTGCAGAAAAAGATCAGCAGGTAAAGGGTGTAATTATAGGATTGGAGGATGATATAAAACTGAAAAGGGCTTTATCTGTAACCCCGAATATTGAATTTTATAAGTATCATATTAACTTTAAGTTACAGAAAGGCTAATATTGTGGAATGATAAATTTGTTATTGAACTACATTGTGAAGAATTATTCCGGGCGTTATGAAGAGGAATAGTTTCTAATCTGTTGTAACCTTACGAAATTAGGTTTGCATGTCTGAATATTAATCTAAATAATTCATTAGGTAGTTTCAACAACAGAATGCAACATTTAGGTATTCAAATTTAGGAAAAACAATTCTTTAGGGGAATAAAAATTGAGTTTAGCTCTTGGTCTGTTATTTAATTTATGTTGTATTTGTTTGATTTGTTGTTGATTTAGCTGTTCAAGATTTGTTTTTTTAGGGATGTATTGTCTGATAAGTTTGTTGGTATTTTCAATTAGACCTTTTTCCCAAGCAGCATATGGGTGAGTAAAGAAGAAGCTTGTTTTGAGTTTTTTAGCGATAGTCTGATGATCCGCAAATTCAGTTCCGTTATCTCCGGTTATTGTATGGACGCTGTTTATGTATGCGGTCAACAATTGCACTACAGTTTTGGTCAATTCTTTGGCACTTTTCCCATGTTCAAGTTTTTCCATCATCATAAAGGCGGTTTGTCTTTCCACCATTGTAACAATTGCCCCCTTGTTTTTTTCCCCTACGATAGTGTCAATTTCCCAATCCCCGAACCGTTTCTTAAGATTGACCACCTCGGGTCTTTGGTCTATTGATACACGGTTTTTTATCGCTATTTTTTTGCCAACAGGACGCTTTCGATGTTTAAGCCGATGTCTGGTATGTTCGTAAAGGGTTCCGCCCTGAAGTTTATCTTGACGGATGATTTTGTAAATGGTCTCATGGCTGACAAAATCTTCATTTTTAATTGCTAACCGACCTTTAATTTGTTGTGGAGAATAATCATCGTGGATCATGGCAATAATTTTCCGCTTCAACTCAGGCAGGAGTTTACGTGGTTTCTTCATGCGCTCTTTCCGTAGCTCCGCCATGTCTTGTGCATATTCAAACGAATATTTGCCTTTCAAATTTGCATTGCGCTTCAATTCCCGGCTTACTACCGATTTGTCTTTGCCGATTGTCCGGGCGATCATTATTTGGCTACAACCCTGCTTGTGCATGACAGAGATTGTATACCTTTGTTCTGGGGTTAAATGTACTTTTTTCATTACAACTTAAAAGTAGAAATTTATTCCTAAAACTCTTTCAGGGGCATGCCCCTGAAAGAGTTTTTTTCTACCTAAGAGTTGCATTTCTTATTTGAAATTACGTTATGGCTAAAACGAAACCAATTGTAGCGTTAATTTATGATTTTGATGGGACTCTCTCTCCCGGGAATATGCAGGAATATTCATTTATACAGGCAACAGGAATGAGTAAGGATGATTTCTGGACAGAGAATTCACAATTAGCTCAATCGCAAGATGCAGATCAAATCTTGACATACATGTATTTGATGATACAAAAAGCTAAGGCAAACCGAGTCTCACTTCGTAGAGAAAGATTTAAAGAATTTGGTTCATCTGTGGATTTTTTTACTGGTGTTGAAGAATGGTTTGATAGAATCAACCTATATGGAAAAGAAAGAGGTGTTGAAATAGAACATTATATAAATTCTTCAGGATTGAAAGAAATGATTGAGGGAACTAGAATTGCTTCAAAATTCAGGAAAATATTTGCTTGCTCTTTTTTGTATGATGTTGATGGCGTGGCAGAATGGCCAGCTGTATCTGTAAATTTTACAAACAAGACTCAATTTCTATTCAAAATCAATAAAGGGATAGATAGCGTTTATGAATCAAAGCAAATTAATGAATATAAACCCGAAAAAGAAAGAAGAGTTCCTTTTTCTAATATGATCTACTTTGGAGATGGAGAAACAGACATTCCATGTATGAAGCTAGTAAAGCAACAAGGAGGACATTCTGTCGCTGTTTATCAACCTAATAGCACAAAAAAAGGAAGAGCCCAAAAATTGGTTCGCGAAGATAGGGTGAATTTTGTATGCCCAGCAGATTATTCTGAAGGTAAAGAAATTGATAAAGTCGTAAAGACGGTTGTAGATAAAATTAAAGCGGATTGCGAATTTAATGCCTTATTGATGAAGCATAAAAAGCAATAATTTTAAGGAGGCATTACGATATAGATATATTTGAAGTTTGTTTTATATGAAGTCGTCTCGACTTTTTGTTTTTTGACCCCCAACCCCCAAACTGGGGGCTGTAACCTTATAAAAAGAACAAAATTTCCTCATTTTACGGGCGAATTTCTCCCCATCTTGGGGAGGTTAGGTGGGGTCGGTAATTGAAATTTAGAAAAAATACCCTTTTAGGCATATTTAGTTAAAAGTCAAGACAACTTCTATTACACGTCTTTTTAAGGGATATCTTCATATCTGGATTTTTGGGGCTTTTTCAAACTTTAGCTTAGTTTGGATGGCATATTTTAAAATGTTGACAAAAATCAGAAAATCAAGGGACTATTCCTCTGATTTCTGATTTTGTTTGTTTATATTTGCATCTGTTATTAACCTTTCAAAAATAATCATGAAGAAGTTATTTTATGTATTGCTTGCATTTGCCTTTGCATATTTCAATTGCGAAGCTGCAAATCCTGTTCTGACCATAGAAGGCGGACAGGTTCAAGGCGTAAAAGCCGAAATTGAAGGAGTGACTGTTTTTCGGGGAATTCCGTATGCGGCACCTCCTATTAAAAATCTCCGGTGGAAGGCTCCTCAGCCTGTTATTCCATGGCAGGGCATTAAAATTGCCGATAAATTCGGACATCCCGGCTATCAGTCAGTTCACTATCCAGGCGGTTATACTACCGAGTGGGGTTATGGTGACGAATCGCCTTACAGCGAGGACTGCCTCTACTTAAATGTATGGACAAAAGCTCCGGGCAAAGTCGGACAAAAGCTTCCTGTTGCTCTGTGGATTCATGGTGGCGGTTACAGAGAAGGATGGGGCTCCGAACCTGAATTTGACGGACAAGAGTGGGCTAACAAAGACGTGGTGCTTGTTTCAATCAACTATCGTCTCGGTGTTTTCGGATTTCTGACACATCCCGAACTGTCAAAGGAGAGTCCGAATCACGTTTCAGGAAACTATGGTATCCTTGACCAGATCGAATCGCTCAAATGGATCAAGAAAAATATTGCACAATTCGGTGGCGATCCCGATAACGTTACCATATTCGGTCAGAGTGCCGGTGCCGGTAGCGTGAAAACGCTTTGTGAATCTCCGCTTGCACGGGGTCTGTTCAAAAAAGCGATCATCATGAGTGGTGGCGGCATCACAACAACACCTCCGGCTCCTCCTGCAGGCGCTCCCAGTACCCGTCCGGCAGCTCCGGGTGGTATGGGTGGATTTGGCCCTCCGATGACCCTTGAACAATCAGAACTTCAGACAAAAGAGATTATGGATTGGGCCGGACTAACCTCCATTGAAAAAATGCGTGCCGCTTCTACCGAAACCATTTACACGGTCGGTAGTCTGTACAGCGCAGTTACCGGAAAACGCACCCGTATGACCGCTATGCCTATCGTTGACGGTTATGTTTCACTCCAGAGTTTCGATGCTGCCGCTGTTGACAATAAACTGGCGCAGATTCCGTATATGATTGGTTACACCCTGAACGATATGGGTAACATGTCGCCGGGTATTGCCGATTTCTGTCTGAACCGCGAACAGGTGGGAGGTAAAGCGTTTGCGTATCAGTTTGCCCGTCCACTTCCGACCGATGGCAGAGGTGACGTACTCAAGGGAGCGTTCCACTCTTCGGATTTGTGGTTTGTGTTTAAATCGCTCAAACATTGCTGGAGACCCTGGGCTGCAGGCGACTGGAATCTTTCGGAAGTCATGCTGACTGCCTGGTCGAACTTTGCCAAGTATGGTGATCCTAATGGCAAGAATGGTAGCAAGTGGGCTCCTTATACCAAAGAAAACGCTAAGTTTATGGTCTTCAAGCTCGATGCAGGCGACAAAGAAAATTCGGGAATGGGCGATCCTATCAAACCCTGATTTTTTAGTCAGATATTTTCGATAGCGACCTCATATCAGTGTTGAAGAGGCCACATCAATAGGTACAGAGGCTGTTTCATTTTGAGACAGCCTCTTTTATTTTGCTTTTGCAGCGGAGACGAAATATTCGTTGAAAACAATGCCAACAATAATCAGTATCAATCCGCAGAACGTGGTGGTGTAGATGTGCTCTTTCAGTACAAAATGGATAAGCAGAAGCGAGGCGAAGGGTACCAGATAGCACAATTGATTGATTAATGCCGGATTGTTGGTGCTTTTGAGCGCCATGCTGAAGAAGATAAACGGAATGGCCATTTCGAAGGCGCCGATATAAATGCTGGCATACATGCTGCTCCCGAATGTTAGATGCACCGGAATAAAAAGCGCAGAAAGAAGCAGGTAGGCCGATCCGAACAGAAAGATAACGAAGAGGTTTACCGTGCTGTCGGTCTGTTCGTTTATTTTGTTTATCACCCAGAATGTGGCCCACAGCAGTGCACTCAACAGGGCGAGAAGTAATCCCGTGACAGGGATGGATGATTGTTGCACCTGCCCCGAACCGACCGAAATAAGAACGACCCCTCCCAGTGAGAGGGCCATGCCGATGTACTTTTTGCGGCGAATAGATTGATGTCCGAACAGGCTCATGAGAATAAGGAGAAAAATGGGCCAGCAGTAGTTGATGGGTTGCGCAATTTGTGCCGGTAGCAGAGCATACTCCTTGAAGAGTACAAGGTAATAGAGCACAGGGTTTAACAATCCTATCAGGGCATATGCGCCCCATCGTTTGCCCGAAAGGCGCGTTAGTTGTCTCCATTTTCCCTGCAGGGTCATTGCTGCTGCCAGAATAACGAGTGCCGTACAGCTCGCTATCAGAAGCATTTCGAAGTATGTTTGTTGGCGTAGTGCCAGCTTAAAGGCGGTGGCTACCGTCGACCAGCTCAGTACGGATACTCCCCCGTAAATAATGGCTTTGTTCGTTGTCTTCATCCGGATCGGTCGGGACTAATGAGTTTGGAAAATGAGAGTGCAAAGAACGGAAGAATTTCTTAAAACGAAAGGAGTTGGAGTCAAAATTGGCCGCGTTTTTCTGCCAGACGTTTTTTTGATAACTTTACTACCCGAAATTTTGAGGTGCAATACATGGCAAAAAATAACTACTACGTGGTCTGGAAAGGCCGAAAAACCGGTGTGTTCGATAGCTGGAACAGTTGCAAAGAGCAGGTGCATGGCTTTGAGGGTGCCCAGTATAAGGGTTATCCCACTGAGGCGGCAGCCCGAGCGGCTTTCAAAACCAATTACTGGAAAGCGGTGAATCCTGCGCAAAAGCAGGCAGCTGTTGCGGCAGGCGCCAATGGTGCGAAACCCGTTGTGCCCAGCCTTGCGGTGGATGCCGCCTGTAGCGGCAATCCCGGTAAGCTGGAATATCGCGGGGTTGAAACAGCTACCGGACGTGAGATTTTCCGGCAGGGGCCGTTTGAGATGGGAACCAACAATATCGGTGAATTTTTGGCCATTGTACACGGATTGGCACTACTCAAAGCTCAAAACAGCAACGTGCCGATCTATTCCGACAGTGTGAACGCGTTGGCCTGGGTAAAAGCGAAGATCTGTCGCACCAAATTAGAACGCTGCGCTAAAAACGAAGAGCTGTTTCGCCTGATAGAACGGGCGGAAAACTGGCTGAAAGATAACAGCTACACTACCAAATTGTTGAAATGGCCCACCTCCGAGTGGGGTGAGATTCCCGCCGATTTCGGTCGGAAATAGCAGCATTTATTCTCCCGGCCACTGGTATGCTCCCAGATCGGGTACTCCATCCAATAGCCGGGAAACTCCATTCATATCGAAACTGAAGAGGGGTTGCTGACTTACTAAAATGTCTGCCTGTTTGCGTATCGGGGAGCTTTGAGTGGGACGAAAATCGCAATACCCTTTGCCGGAGATCGAAGTCTTGATGAACAGCTGATCTTTGTTGTTGCCCCATTGCACATTTTTGAGAGAAGAGGAGGTGAACGGTTTTGCCATCAGGTAGCAGTGGTCGAACCTGTATTTGAAGGGAATGTTACAGGTTGTGTCGGTGATCTGGATTTCATTCGACATGGAGCCGGTGATGATACTGTTGGTGCACTGAAACTGAACCGGAGCCGGTTGTTGATCGCCACTCTGCTCGTTTGACAGACGGAGGGCCGGGGAGCCATCCCGCTGCTTTCCAACATAGAGATCGTTGTAATAGTTTGCAAGGGTGCTATGTGTGAGTGTATAATTGCCTCCGGTCAGGGAGAGACAATTTGTCCGGCAATTGGAGACTTCGCTGTTTAGTAACGATAGTATCGCGTTGCAGGCAACCACTCCACACGAGTCGAAATTTTGTATTTTGCTGTTGTTTATCGTAATGCGGGGCATATCGTTCTGCGTTCTGTTGGGTATCCATATCCCGGTCTTTCCGCTCATAAGGATGGTGTGGTCGAGTGAAAGGGTACTTGTGGAACCCAGCACCTGAATGCCTTTCCATTGCCCCGAAAGATAGCTGTAGGGCACATTTTCTAACAGCTTGTCCGATCGATCGCCCCTGAAGGTGATTTTTGCCTCTTTTTTGCCTTCCGCTTTCAGGTTTCCGTAGATTTGTAACGCAGCATTCTTATGGAAGTAGAGTGTTGCGCCCGGCGCTATCAATAACGTTTTGCCGGGGGCGACAGCCAGATAGTCGTAAATAAGATAGGGTTTTGTGGCGGAAAGCAGGGTATCGTTGTGTATCGTTTTGCCCCTGAAGATGACAGCGTCCTGACCGTAGGCGGTGAGCTTTACGCTTTGCCTGTTTCCGTTTGTCATGAAAACGACGGAATCGGTTATGAATAGCGGATTGTCCTGCAATGTCGGGTTAACCGTTACATTGACAAAGACAAAGAGGCTGTCGTGTGCGCGGATCTCTACGTCCGAAAGTCGATTATTGGCAGGAATTCTGCCGTCGACAATAATGCTGAATCCGCTTGATGTTCCGTTGCACAGCGAGATAGAGCTGATAGAGAGTGGACGGGGATTATGGTTGTAAACGATAAACTGGCGGGTGGCCGATCCGATGGTGCTGAATACCGTATCGAATGCGATCGTGTCGCGCGAAAAGTTCAGCTTGTAGTTGGTATTGTATGAAATGTCAGCATCCGAACATCCAATAAACAAGAAAATGTTTATTATAATGCCAAGTGTTATTATCAATTGTTTTTGCATAAGCTTATTGCGGGTCTATCTTAAACCATGTATTCCTACGGAAATAGAGAGCATGCGCATAGATGCCGATAACTAAAAGTGAAATCAAATAAGCCGGTAACTGATAAAATTTATAACATAGTGTTGATAATCCTATTATGGCCGGAGATAAGATGATGACATAGTGATTGTAAATGTTCGTGGTGGGTATGATGTCAATCTTGTTATATTCTTTCAGATCAATTTTAATCTTTTCACTTCCAAACCAATTGAGCGATTTGGCCTGAATCTCAACAATCTCTTCCTGAATGGTTACAACTTGTGTTTCGTTGTCTTTCAGACGGGCTACTTTTCTGCCATTTACATAAATTGCAACCTTGTTTTCGCTGTATCCCTTTATATGCCGGCGGTGGAGCGTAAGTGTTTTCATGCTTGAGATTCTGATGCTAATGTTATTGGATGATGGTTGCTATAGATGAACGTGTAAGCAATAATTCCGGCACTCACAATCAATGTTGCAGTATATGGTATTGTTTAGTTGTCGAAACGAGGCTGCTTGCAAGCGTAATCAGCAATAGGACGAATCCGTGTCTCATCTCTGAACTTTTATTTAGTATTTAAAACGGTCAAACAGACAGCTTATTATGTCAGATAATCAGAAACAGCGTTATGCGATCAGATATTCGATCCAGAGCAACAACGCGAAGAGAAGATTTGTCTGTCCGGTACGGATTAATAACTGGTTGTAGGCTTTTCCTTTGGTGTGTCGCAATCTGATAAACAGTCCGATACCCATGGCTACTACCGTATAGCAAAGTCCGGATGAACCGGCCATAAACAGGCAGGGGATAATCAGCAGGAAGAGCGAAAGGTATTCCCATTCGCCGAATTTTTTGCCGAAACGTACCACAACGCTGCGTTTACCCGCTTTCTTGTCTGAATCGATGTCGCGAATGTTGTTGATGGTGAGAATGCCCATAGAGATGAAGCCGTTGACCATTCCGAACCAGAATGCCTTTTCGGAGAACTGTTCGAGTTGCAGATAGGTAGTTCCGACGGTGGCGATAGGCCCGAAAAAGGCCAGTACAAACAGGTCGGCAATACCCAGATAGCTGAGCGAGTAGGGGGTTGCCGTGTAAAGCCACGCGCAGAGCAACGACACGCAGCCGATCATCAGAATGGGAAGCCCACCTACTAGTGTAAGGTAGATGCCGCAGAGTACGGCGATCGTCATATCGATGATAATTGCTCTCTTCATTGTTTGGGGAGTAACCTCGCCTTCGGCAATGGCGCGTTTCGGGCCGAGACGTCCGGCTTTGTCGAGTCCTTTGTGGAAGTCGTAGTAATCGTTTATCAGGTTACTGGCTATCTGGATCGAAAGGGCTGCCAGCAGGGTAACCAATGCGATGGTCCAGTCGAACGTGCGTTCTTCGGCGGCCACTACCAAACCTACGAATACAGGTGCAGCCCCTGCACCCAGTGTTCCGGGGCGGACAATGCGTATCCATTTCAATATAGAAGATTTCATCAGTATTCCGATATTAGTTCCAAAATTTCAAGTTCCAAGATTTCATGCTCATGTCGGTTTGATTTCAAGATTTCAGATTTCAAAATTCCACCGCGTGCTTTTGATGAGATCGTCTTGACTTTTTATTTTGCGACCTCCCAACCCTCCAAAGGAGGGCTATAGCATTGTAAAACGAATAAAATCTCCTCATTTTGAGACCAAATTCCTCCCCTTGGGGGAGGTTAGGTGGGGTCAGCAAGTAAAAAATGAAGGCACAATGCTTTGTCAAAGAAAAGTCAAAACGAGTTTGATTTCAAAATTTCAGATTCCAAAATTCCACCGGGTCCTTTTGATATATTCAGATGGATGAAATGTGGGAATCAGAAATCGTTGAATTTATTTCACTCCTTTGTACACGGTGGCAATGCCGAATGTCAACGGATGGTATTCTACTGCGGTAAAGCCTGCTTCACGCATCAGTTTGGCAAAGTTTTCGCCGTAGGGAAACTCTTTGACGCTGTCGGGCAGATAGGTGTAGGCCGACGAGTGTTTCGAAAGAAGTTTACCGATCAGCGGCAGTACATAGCAAAAGTACATGTCGAACAACTTGCAAAGCAGTTTACTCTTGGGACGCGAAAATTCCAGAATGATGGCTTCGCCTCCGGGCTTCAGTACGCGATGCATCTCCGATAATCCTTTGTCGGGGTGCAGAAAGTTGCGGATGCCGAACCCAACGGTGACAGCCTCGAAACTGCCTTCGGCAAAACTGAGCGCTTCGCAGTCTTCCTGTGTCAGGGTTACCTGCTGCGATAGCCCGAGCTTCTCCATCTTTTTGCGTCCGAAGCTGAGCATTCCTTCCGAGATGTCGATGCCGAAGACTTTAACCGGCTTTTTCTTGCGAACCAACGTTACGGCCAGATCGCCGGTGCCGGTGGCTACGTCGAGAAAAGTGCTGCCTTCGGGAGCCGTGATAAGGCTTACCGCCTTGTTGCGCCACAGGTTGTCGATGCCGAGGGTCAGGAAGTGGTTGAGAAAGTCGTATCGCCAGGCAATTGCATCGAACATGCCGCCTACGCCTGATTTATCAATAGTCATGAACTTTAATTTGAGGATTTGAGAATTTGAGGATTTGGAAATGATAAGAATGACAAAGGTATCCTGACTGAATGCGTAGAATTCTCAAATCTCCACATTTCCACATCCTCAAATCTGAGGACAAAGATACGCTTTTGTCCCCGATTTATTGGTCTGGAAAGTGCTAATTGTTGCCCGAAAGCGGTCGGGCGGGAAATAATTCGTACCTTTGTATGCTCAGACAATTCCAAGATTGAAAGTTCCAATATTCCAACTATCGCGGGTATAATGGAGTTTGAATCGAAGATTGTTGACACTAAATCCGGAATTCCGGAACATGGAATTTTGGAACCTGAAATTTGGAATCTGAATTTACTTTTATGGCATTACAATGTGGTATAGTAGGATTGCCCAACGTGGGTAAATCCACTCTTTTCAACTGTTTGTCGAACGCGAAGGCGCAATCGGCAAATTTTCCGTTTTGTACTATCGAACCCAACGTAGGCGTGATCACCGTACCCGATGATCGCCTCAATAAACTGGCCGAAATCGACAAGCCGCAACGTTTGATCCCTACCACGGTGGAGATTGTGGATATTGCAGGATTGGTGAAGGGTGCCAGCAAGGGCGAAGGGTTGGGAAATAAATTTCTGGCCAACATCCGCGAAACGGATGCCATTATTCACGTGTTGCGTTGTTTCGACGACGAGAACGTGGTACATGTGGACGGTAGCGTGGATCCGGTGCGTGATAAGGAGATTATCGATGCCGAATTGCAGCTGAAAGATCTGGAAACCGTGGATAGCCGGCTTGCCAAGGTGCAAAAACAGGCGCAAACCGGTGGCGACAAACAGGCAAAACGTCTCGTTGAGGTGTTGCTCCAATACAAAGAGGTACTCGAACAGGGCAAATCGGCTCGCGTGGTGAGCTTCGACAGCAAAGAGGATCAACGTTTGGCGAAAGACCTTTTTCTGCTTACCGACAAACCGGTGCTTTACGTTTGCAACGTGGACGAAGCGTCGGCTGTGAGCGGCAACAAATATGTGGAACAGGTACGCGAAGCGGTGAAAGATGAAGGTGCCGACATTTTAGTGGTGGCTGCCAAAATCGAATCGGAGATTGCCGAACTGGAGACTTACGAAGAACGCCAAATGTTTCTGGGCGAAATCGGGCTCGAAGAGTCGGGTGTGGTGCGTCTGATTAAAACGGCTTATCACCTGCTCGATTTACAGACCTACTTTACTACCGGTCCCGACGAAACCCGTGCCTGGACCTTTACCCGTGGCAGCAAGGCTCCACAGTGTGCCGGTATTATCCACACCGATTTCGAAAAAGGATTTATCCGTGCAGAGGTAATCAAATATACCGATTATGTGCGTCTGGGTTCCGAAGCTGCCTGCCGCGAAGCCGGCAAAATCGGCATCGAGGGCAAAGAGTATGTGGTGCAGGACGGCGATATACTCCACTTCCGCTTTAACGTATAACCAAAGATATTTACCGTGCTTATGGATGTCCGGGTGTTCAGTCAGCTCCCGGACTAATGCCGGGGAGGTTGTTTTAGTACAACTTCCCCGGTTTTTTGTAGTAAAGCGTCTAATTTTTATTGTTGATTCTTACAATAGCATGGATTGTGGCAAGGTAATAATAAAACATCCAGCTATACCAGATGGGTTTATCATAGTCAGTCTTTTGCTTTGTATTATGATGGCGAATTCCGAAATTATTGGCAATATTAAAGATGTCATCTTCATCTTTTTTATCCATATGAGATTTTATTGATGGACGCAAGAACTCTAAAACATCGGCTAATTCTCTTATTGCTTCTTTTCTATCATCAATGCTAGAACTATATCTTCTGAATTTGGAAATTGCGGCATCAATCTTTTTTGTGATATTATCTGTATCATTTGTTGGAAATTCTGCTTCAAAGATGTTTGAAAGTCCGTGCTCTGCGAGAATAAATACTTCTCCAGTCTCCGAAAGTTCAAATCCATCTTTATAATCATGCAGAATTGGATTGATTATTGATCTAAAATCTTGCTTTCCTTGAGTATCGTTGAATTCATGATAATGTATACCACAATTATTCCAACTGTGATATGTCCCGTCTATACCTTTTGAACAATGGTCATAAAGGTATTCAATTACATCAAATAGATCATCTTCGGTATAACCTTCCCATTTTTTCCAAATAGGGTAGAGATTATCTTTTTTAATACTAATGAACATTTTATCTCCAATGCTTTCTCCCAATATTCCCGGTTGAAACCCATCAGTGCAATCAATGCCGAAATATTTTTGAAAGTAACTGTCCTTTTCAAGTGATTGATAAATGTCCCAAAACTGTCTCTTTAAAATATCAAGATTCACAACATTGTCTGACTTAATCAATCCTGTTCTTACTGAGTAATAATTCCTTTTATCCATTATCTTAGTTGTAAATGATCCTTCTTCCTATATTTTGTCCACAATAAACAAGCGAATGAAGATGATTCCTATATTTGCTTTTAGTATCTGCAAAGTAGCCTAATATACATTCTAACCCCTCCGCTACGCTCGTCCCCTTTGGCAAAAGGGGACACCACTGTATATGCGATTTTACTCTATTGTTTGAATAAAAAAGCCTGTGTAAGTTGGCTTGTGTTGACCGGTGGTTGGTCTCCCCTTCAGATGAAGGGGAGTACCCGGGACGGGGGAGGGGTTTGATTAGATACCATACCGTATGGGCGAACTTTAGCTGTCATTTACGGCTTTTTACTTCTTCACTTCCTCCGCATTGGCTTTGGCTACACCGGCACGGCGGGCCAAAGAGTCGGCATAGTACTTGCGGCCTCCGTTGATAACGGCCAGTGGTTGGATAAACTGCTCCGTTTTGTAGGCATTGGCCATCGAAACCAGATAGCCGGTGGTTTCGCCGTAGTAGTCGAGCAACTCTTTGCGGGCTTTCTTATTGTCGGCGCTTTCGGACAGAGCGGCGGCCATGCTGCGGTCGCTGAAGTGTGTTTTGAATGTTTCGTTGGCGCTTTTGATTCGGGTTACATATTTTTCGCTGTTGGTAGTAGTCACTTTACTACGGTATTCGTCGCTTTCAAGAGCAGCAACCAGCTTTTCTACCGCCAGCGTCTCTGCTTCGTAGGGCAGGGTCGTAATCTCTTTGTATGTGCTTAGCAAAACGGAAATGCTTTTGGCAGCTGCCACCTCTTCGGCGTTATCGGAGTCGAGCGACAGACGGATAGCTTTGCCGAAAGTAGTTACCGCTTTGTCGCGTATCAAGTCATCGTTTTCAAGCAATTTGGTTTTCTCGTCTTTTTGCGTTTTCATCAATCCCTGCGTGAAGGTTGCATTGTTGGCAAACAAGGTCGATAGATAATTCTGCAACGGACTATCGGTGATGAGTGTGTGATCGAGCAGTCCGATGTCTTGTTGATGCCGGTTGATTAGCTGACCTACTTCGAGTAGCGTAAGGTTGGAAACCTTCAATGGTTGTAACGTGTAATTCATAACAGTAAACTTTAAGTGGTTATTATTAAGATGCACAGTCCTCGCCTTATGTTCGTTTTGACCCGCTGTCCAGCGGTAACCCGGAGCTGTTGCCGGTTTGGCTTTGCCGCCTGTCGGCGGGGCAGAACCAAAGGTAAATCTGCTCTACCGCCCGGCGGTCGGTTAGCCTGAGTGCCGATTTCGCTTTGCCGCTTGGAGGCAGACTAAAACCAGACTTAGTGCTTGCTTGCCGCCGGGCGGCAAAACCAAACAAACAATTACTCCACATGAACAACTTTGGTATAAATTATTCTATGCATCGACAGATAAAGCGTTTTTACGCTTTTTACCTGTCGATGGAGATTTGGTTAGTAGTATGTTGACGGGGTGAATGGCGGTGCTCTCCTTTTTGATTTCTAAGCTCTTTGCACGCCTGTTAGTCGGTTAGTTGTCTGCAAATATAATATATATTTAGTCAAAAACAATAGTGAAGATAAAAAATATGTAATAATTTTTAACCGAATATGCCGATAGCTTTATTGTTTTTTTGTATTGAAACAGAATCCGTATCTTTGTTCTGCATAATCATATAATACTATTGTCATGATGAATGCTCAGTCAGTCAAAGAGCTGGTGCTGCAATCCGGTGCCGATTTATGCGGTATCGCGCCGGTCGGACGGTTTGCTTCCGCTCCAGAGGGGTTTCAGCCCACCGATTTATTCCCCGATGCCAAATCGGTCATCGTTTTTGCGAAAAAAATTCCGGCAAGCGTTTTTCGTACCCAATCTGATATTCCCTATTCGTTTGTGGAGGAGGTCGTGCTGCACGAAGTGCTGCGCCTGTCGCTCGATATTGCCGTAAAGCTGGAGAAAAAACAGGTTGCGGCACTGCCGGTTCCCTCCGAGCCGTACGACTACTGGGATGCGGAAACGCTTACCGGAAAGGGGTTGCTGTCGTTGAAACACGCGGCCTATTTGGCCGGTTTGGGCGTGATCGGAAGAAATACCCTGTTGTGTACCCCCGAGTATGGCAACCTGATAAAGTTGGGCGCGTTGGTGACTGACGCGGAGCTTGACCCGGATCCGGTACTCGAAAACAAACTGTGTTCCGATAAGTGCAACCTCTGCACAAACGGTTGCCCATCGGGTGCATTGCAGCACGGGGCGGTAGATCAGAGTAAATGCCGTACCTGGTCGGAAAGTACGACGAAAAAAGGCGCTCCGGTCATTGTTTGTTACAATTGCCGCAAGGTTTGTCCCAACAGGGCCGGATGGAAAACCGCGGCGGTGTGAAGGACGGTTATGAGAGGTTGCCCCTCTCTTGTGGAGAGGGGTTGTGGAGAGGTCGGAAAAGAAGCTTATTATTCAACTTGTTCGTCAAATTATTCAATACAATACTTATGAAACTTTTTCCGCTACTGTTATTCTTCCTGTTGCCGTTTGTCGGAACGGCACAGCAACATCCCGATGTGTATATCACACCGATGGGACCGTTAGTGATTACTCCTGTAAACCACGGTTCGGTAATGCTGCGTATCAAAGGTAAAGTGATTCATGTCGATCCGTACGAAAAGTCGGTCGACTATGCCACGCTGCCCAAAGCCGATCTGATTCTGATTACCCATGATCACCCCGATCATTACGATAAAAAAGCGCTGGACAAAATAATGAAACCGGACACCCATATCATTGCCGCAGGTAGTGTGGTGGCTGCCGGACTGAAGGGTGCTTCGGTGCTTAAAAACGGTGAGTCGGCACAATGGAACGATATTCGCATCGATGCGGTACCGGCTTACAACATTGAGCATAAAAGCCCTAATGGGAAACCGTTTCACGAAAAAGGGGTTGGCAACGGATATGTGCTTTCGTTTAAGAACTTCCGTGTGTATATAGCCGGCGATACCGAGAATATTCCGGAAATGAGCAAACTTGGAAAGATTCAGGTGGCTTTCCTGCCCAAAAATCTGCCCTACACCATGACAAACGAACAGTTTGTGGAAGCGGCTAAGGTGATTCGTCCGAAGGCTCTCTATGCCTACCACTATACTGAGCTAAACCGGGATGCGCTGATTAAACAGTTGCCCAAAAGTATAGAGTTGAAATAGAATGACCCGGTTGCGAACGCTTTTCGGATGGATGGCTCTCGTGCTGCTCGTGTCGTGTGGCAACGAGGCGACCCACCATTCGTTTTGTTATTGGCAGCGTACATTCAAACTGACAAAAGCAGAGATGGCCACGCTGCAGAAAACAGGAGCCGGTCATCTCTACATTCGCTATTTCGATGTCGATTGGAGCGAAGCGCATCAGGAACCGAAACCGGTAGCGACGTTACTTGCTTCGACGGCACCTCCATGCAGTTTTACGCCATCGGTTTTTATCACCAACCGGGTCTTCGAGCAGTCATCCCGTACGGCTATCGACTCGTTGGCCGCCCGGGTGGGGCGACGGGTGGAGATGGTGAACCGTCATTTTCTCGCTTTGGCTATTCGCGATAGTATTGCAGGCAACAAGCAGGCAACGGCTACTGTCAGAAACTGGAACGAGATTTTGTTCGACTGCGACTGGACCGTTTCCACGCGCGATAGTTACTTCTATTTTCTGCGTAAAATGGAGCAGCTTTATCCCAAAAAAGAGCGTTCGGCTACACTGCGCCTCTGGCAGTTTAAGCACCGCGATCTGTGTGGGGTGCCTCCGGTAACCCGTTGCCTGTTGATGTGCTACAATCTTTCCAATCCGAAAAAGGCGGCGACCGAAAACTCTATCGGGAGCGCACGCGAACTGGAAAGTTACCTTACACGCAGCGATTATCCGCATCATCTTGATATTGCGCTTCCGATTTTCGGATGGGGTGTGGTGTTTCATCATGGCCGATGGCAGGGGTTGTTGCCCGATGCCGGTTTGACGCAGTTCCGAAAGGATACGGAACATTGCCGGGAGGTAAGTCCCAATCGCTTTATGTTGGTGAAGGATACCGTTATCGGAACCCATTATCTTCGCTACGGCGACGAGATCAGGATAGAGCAGATCGGAGCTTCCGAGCTTCAAAATATGATAGAACTCATCAAAAAACGAGTATCTTTGCGCCACAGTTCCCGTATAACCCTTTTTTCGTTTGATTCGCAAAATGTCGACCGGTATGGATTGGAAGAGATCACACGTTTGTACACGCTTTTTGACCGTTAGTTTTTTCCTGTCGTTCTCTTTTTTCGCACTGGCTTGTGTGGAGATGGAGACCCCCGACACCTACCGGATGATGTTTTTTCAGGCGCGGATGGGAAACACGTCGGCGCTGCAAATTTTCAACTACACCCCGGCTATGTATGCCGGTTATCATCCCGATCCCGATGGTGCCGACCGCGTCCGCAACGCGAAAGAGTGGCTCGATCAGGTGGGCGGCGATGTGGTGCTGGAAGATATTCTTTCCATCCAGTACGAAACCACCCCCGATTCGTTGCTTTTGGCCTATAAAAAGAACCGGATTAAATCGGTGTTCGAGGATAACAGTTTTATGCAGGCGCTTGCTAAATCCCCGGCAAAGGCGCTGCTGGAATACCTGCTCTTCTCCAAACAGGTAGAGGCCACCGAAGCCGTGTTGCTGAATGGGTTTGAGTCGTGGAATGCCGATGCCGACGAGGTGGCAGCTTCTCAAAAAGCGAAACAAGCGCTTTTCTTGCTTGCCCGCAAACGGCTTTCATCCGTCAAAGGTGATTTCCTGCGCAAACGCTACGCCTACCAGCTTTGCCGGTTGGCCTACCAACTGAAAAACTATGCTGTCGCCATCAAAACCTACGAAAGCTATTTCAAAAAATTCGATGGCGATGCCCTGATGAATGTCTGGAGTACGCTGTTTTACGCCCAATCGCTCGATGCCACGAAAAAGGGAGCCAAGGCGAACTATTTCTACAGTCTGGTCTTCGATCATTGTGACAGTAAAAAGTTGCGCAGCCACCAACTCTTCCATACCGACGATAAAACCTTCTTCGCCGGACTGAAACTCACCAAAAACGTACACGAAAAGGCTGTGATGTGGGTGATGCACTGCATCAACTATCCGGCTCCGGCGCTCAACGATCTGAAAACGATTGTCGGTCTGGAACCCAAATCTCCCTACCTTTCGTTTCTCATAGCCCGCGAGATAAACAAGCTGGAGGACTGGATCTGTACCCCCGGTTTTACAACGAACATGCCCTCGTTGAGTCCGCAATGGGATTTGTCGGTTGCCCGAGCGCATAATCTGGCTGTCGACAAGGCCTATCTGCAAAAATTCAAAGCGTTTTTGCAAAAGGAGCGCGCGCAGGAACGGGGCGAGATGGCGCAGTACCTCACCTTGTGTCTGGCGCATACCTGTTTTCTGGACGATAACTCGAAGGAGGGGCTGGAGTATCTCAACAGCATGGGGCTTACCGAAAACAGCTCCATCGAGCTGCAGAAAAATATTGAAAAAGCCTGGGTGTCGGCCAAAACGAGCGACGTTACCGGCGATAATTTTAAGGATCAGTTTGTGGTCTATTGCCGCAAATTGCAGCGGTTGGCCAAGAGCGACAATGCCATGAACAAAACGCTCTATACCCTGTTGCGTTGCGTGGCACGTGAGTATGAGACTAAAGGCGATTTTGCCACTGCAGGTCTGCTGGCCATGAAATCAGATCAGTTCAAACAACGTTATGACACTGCTTTCTACGGGAACCGGCCGGTTACGCTCAAAGATACGTACGACAAGATAGCCTATTTCGATCTGAATGCCGGGGTGGGGGATATCGATCACCTGATTCAGCTGATTATGAAACGGGATAAGAGCGAATTCGAGGATTTTATCTGCGATCAGCATCTGGGTAGCCTCAATTTTTACCGCGATTTGCAGGGAACCATCGCGTTCCGGAACAACGATCTGAAGACGGCTGCCCGTATCTTCAAATCGATCAGTCCCGATTTTTGGAGAAGCCATTATGGCTATGCTCAGTGCCTGAACGAAGATCCGTTTCTGCCGAAGGTGCTGACCAAAAAGCGTAATTTCAAATACAATTTTGATAAGAGCCGGTTTGTGCGGCAGCTTATCGAGTTGCAAGATAAAGCCAAACGCAAATCCGGGGTGGCCGAAGCCTGCCTGATGCTTGGAAACGCCTATTTCAACTGCTCGTATTGGGGTAATTCGTGGATGATGGTGAAGTATGGCTGGAGTGGCGGCGAGGGCTATCGGATGCATACGCCCGACGCGTTGGGTTACTCTTTGCCGTTGCAACAACCAACGGTTAAAGCGGTATTGGTAAGTGATAATTACTACAATTGCAAACTGGCGGCACACTACTATCGTCAGGCGCTCGATGATCCGAAGGCCACCAACGAACAGCGTGCTTTCGCCTGCCTTATGCTGCATGAATGCCACTATTCGCCCTGGCTGTTTCAAAATACGGATTGGAATATGGAGAAGCTACCGGCCTATTCGGCACAAGCCGAGTTGCGCGAATTTTATGCAAAATATGCCGATACCAAAACGTATCATGATTACAAATGCCCGTTACTGGATGCTTTTATTACCCGAAAATAAACTATGTATTATTTATATTAAATTCAAACCTTTCTAAACAATGACAACTCGACGAATAATCGGTATTCATGAAAAACTACCGGTACTGCAGAGCTTGCCTCTCAGTCTTCAGCACCTTACGGCGATGTTCGGTGCAACTATTTTAGTCCCCATTTTGTTAGGTGTCGATCCCGCTATTGCATTATTAATGAACGGTATCGGCACTTTGCTTTATTCATGGGTCACCAAAGGCGGCATTCCGGCCTACTTAGGTTCCAGTTTCGCGTTTATTGCTCCGACGCTTCTGATTATCTCTGCCGATGGCGGATTTGCCCATGCTCAGTCCGGTTTTATCTTCTTCGGATTGTTCTTCGTGATCATTTCGTTTGTGGTCAAAAAATGGGGCATCCGTTGGATCGATGTGGTGATGCCTCCGGCTGTGATGGGCGCGGTAGTAGCCATTATCGGTCTCGAACTGGCGCCGGTAGCCGCACAACAGGCTGGACTTGCGGCCGGATCGACGGCTGTAGGGCAAGTGGTGCAACCTTTTGTCGTAAATTCGCACGTGGTGTTGGTATCCATGTTTACCCTATGTATCGGAATTCTGGGCTCGGTATTGTTCAAAGGCTTTTTGCAGGTCATCCCTATTCTGATTGCTGTTGTGGCCGGTTACATCATGGCACTGTGTCTGGGTATGGTCGATACCTCCGCCATTGCCAATGCTGCCTGGTTTGCCTTGCCTAAGTTTCAGGCTCCTGTTTTCGATGCCAATGCGATGATTGTTATTGCCCCGGCTTGTATTGTGGTATTGGCCGAACATATCAGCCACCTGATTGTGACCAGTGAAGTGACGGAAACCGATCTGATGAAAGATCCCGGGTTGCACCGCTCGTTGCTTGGTGACGGCTTGAGTAATCTTTTGTCGGGCCTTGCCGGATCGCCTCCCAATACTACTTACGGGGAGAATATCGGTGTGATGGCGATTACGCGTGTCTATTCCGTTTGGGTAATCCGGGGAGCAGCACTCTTTGCCATTGCTTTCTCGTGTGTGGGTAAAATATCGGCAGCAATCGCTACCATTCCCACAGCGGTGCTTGGCGGTATGACTATGTTACTTTACGGTGTGATTGCCGTTCAGGGTTTCCGTATTCTGATTCAGCAGAAAGTCGATTTCAGCAAAAACAGTAATATGGTTCTCGGTGCGATTACTTTCGTGGTGGGTGTGTCGGGAGCAGCTGTCAATATCGGTTCCGTACAGATGAAAGGGATGGCTTTTGCCGCTATTGTGGGAGTTGTTCTTTCTATTCTGTTCTGGCTTTTCCGTAAGGTAGGCCTTATGAATCAGGAGGCTTGATCTCTCTGGGTCGGTTGTTGAAAAAAAATGCACTGTTTTCCGATAAAAAACAGCGGAAGCCGGAACAATTCGGGCTTTCAGTATATATATTTGTGATGTATTGGAAATGGCCATTCCTACTGAGCTCTATTGTTGAACTAAACGGAACGCTTATGGAAGAAACCTCACAGTTGCAGAAATATCGCTCTGAATGTCGGTTTGGTACCGACTGATTATTAATTTCCAAAAAAGAGGAAAACAAAGAAACCAAAAAAATGAACATGGCTTTCTGCCGTTGCCTATGCAACCGGAACCCGTTATGTGACGGATCATTTGCTAAAGCCTGCTTCAAAAAAAATTATTGAATGTCAATAAAAAACGAGGGTGTCTTGCAAAAGGCATCCTCGTTCTCATTTATATTATGAAGTCATTCTGACTTTTTATGGTTGACTTTCCACTACTCCCTTGTAGCTATTTTTTCGGTTTTCCTTGCATTATCCTCGATCCCGGGGGAACGTCGTGATCGATCCAGATATTACCGCCGATAACCGATCCTTTTCCGATAGTAATTCTACCCAGAATGGTTGAATTGGAGTAGATAATCACGTCGTCTTCTATGATCGGATGGCGGAGGATGCCTTTGATCGGTTGTCCGTTTTCGTCGAGAGGAAAACTCTTGGCTCCGAGCGTAACGCCCTGGTATAATTTCACATTGTTACCGATAATTGCCGTTTCACCGATAACGACACCGGTGCCGTGGTCGATGGTAAATCCGTTGCCGATAGTCGCTCCCGGATGGATGTCGATGCCGGTTTCGGAGTGTGCCATTTCGGTAATAATACGTGGAATGAGCGGAACTCCCAACTCGAGTAATTCATGCGCGATACGGTAATTGCTGATGGCGCGGATCGCGGGATAGCAAAAAATCACCTCTCCGAAACTTTTGGAAGCCGGGTCGCCGATATAGGTGGCTTCTACATCGGTAGCCAAGCACTCGCGTATGCACGGGAGATGGGTGATAAACCGGGTAGATATTTCAATCGCTTTTTTCTTCGGTTCTGCTGTATTTGTCGAAAAACAGAGACCCGCCATCACCTGTTCGGTCAGGAGATGATAGAGCTCCTCAATGCTGACCCCGATATGATATTTTATGGTATGGCGATCAATTGCCGATCGTCCGAAGTAACCGGGGAAAAGAATAGCACGCGTCAGTCGTACAATCTCTTCAAGAACATCAATGGACGGAAGGGGCGTATCCTCTTTTTGTTGATGACTTAATGTCTTGAGTTGTTTGTAATCAGATAGTTGCCTGATGGCTTCCGTGATGGCTTCTGATGCATTCATATTTTATCTTTGTTGATCCCTTGCCGGTAAAAACAGTATCTATTTGTTCTTTTGTATTGCCGGTACAGTTAACAGTTTGCTGTATTCGTTCGGTTGTTTCAGTATATCCAATGCCCTCTTAACGATGGCGTTTTCTGCATTCAAAATACGGAAAGAGGCATCCTGCTCCCATACATCGGATGCGATAAGTGCTTTTATCTGAAGCATCAAATAGGATTTCGATTTTTCAAATTGCTCCTTATTGAATGGAATTTTTTCTTTGGTGGCTTCGCTTGTCAGGTCATCCAACAGCGATTGGGGAATGGTATAGGATGCGGCATAATTTTCAAAAGTTTTATATTCATTCTTAATCGCCGTTCTGTTTTTATCGATATACTGCATGGTGGTTTTGTTTACCACCCCTTTTGCAATTATTTTTCGCAAGTAGTCGGAATAGTTGGTAGTGTCCAACGGTACAAATACATCCGGCATAATACCTCCGCCTCCGTAGACGGTGCGTGCCAAACGAAGCGTTTTGTATTTTAACGAATCGGAAAAATGGATGCTGTCGGCATGTTGAAATTCTCCCCGTTTGTAGCGGGTATTCAGGTCTTGTTCGTATTTGTCGATTCCGTCTTTATACGATTTTTGGATGCAACGTCCTGAGGGTGTGTAGTAACGCGCGGTTGTCAGACGTATCATAGCGCCATCAGGCAAAGCTAATTGGCGTTGGACTAATCCTTTACCAAATGATCTGCGCCCGATTACGACCCCTCTGTCCCAGTCCTGAATAGCGCCGGAAAAGATTTCGCTGGCGGATGCCGAATATTCGTCGATTAAAACGATGAGTCGTCCGTTTGAGAAGCCGCCTCTGCCCGTGGCATTGATCGATGTGCGCGGTTGTTTTGTGCCCTCGGTGTAAACGATAAGATTTCCTTGTTGTAAAAATTCATTGGCCAGGTCGGTTGCTGCATTCATATATCCACCACCATTGCCCTGAAGGTCGATGAGCAGATCTTTCATGCCCGCTTTTTTGAGCTTGGCCACTGCTTCGAGGTATTCCTGATACGTTGTTGCTCCGAAACTGTTTATCTTGATATATCCGACATCTTTACCCATCATGTAAGAGGCATCCACACTGTGAATTGGAATTTTGTCACGCGTGATGTTAAACTCGATCAATTCGGGTACTCCCCGGCGCAGGATTTTCACCCTCACTACGGTTCCTTTCGGGCCGCGCAGCTTTTTCATGATGCCCGTGTTTTGCATTTTCACACCGGCAATCAACGTGTCTTCAATAAATATCATTCGGTCACCGGGCAACACCCCGACTTTGGCAGCAGGGCATCCGGAAATGGTTTGAACTACGTATAACGTATCTTCCAGCATTTGAAATTGAATGCCGACTCCGAAAAATGAACCCTCCAACGGCTCGTTCATGCGCGCAACCTCGTCTTTTGGAATGTATACGGAGTGCGGATCCAGATCTTTCAGCATTCCTACAATTGCACTTTCGACCAGATTGTTTTCTTTTACCGAATCGACGTACAAACTGTTTACGGCACTGAGGGTGTATATTAACTTGGCGGATTGTTCATCCAGCTTAAACTGCCCAAAAAGCTGACTCGAACAAACGGTCAACAATAAAGTTATCAGGTACTTGTATTTTGTCATAAAAAAATAATGGAATTACCGGTTTAATGATCCGTATTCCATGGTTATAAATAAAACAACAATGAGTGACAAAAGTACAAAAAAATAAGTGAATGTCGGCTTTTGACCGCCTATGTTCAACTATTTTACGAGAATTTTGAATCGTCGGAGAAATCGTGCAACTTTGTACCCATAAACTCTTTGCAGTATATTGCATCCGCTTTTACGCGTATGCTGTATAAAACGCACTAATAATAAGTATTTTATAAATGTCAGACAACTTTACGACCAAGATCTTGTCGACGCCGTTTGCGAAAGAAGATTTTAATAATCCGCTGTCGATGCCAGTTTACAATACTGCGGCTTTCGAATTTGCAACGGCAGAAGAGATGGAAGCCGCTTTTCTCGGCCAATCGGCTTTTCACACCTATACCCGTATTTCGAATCCCACGGTAGCCTATTTTGAACAACGTATCAAACAGGTTTCCGGAGCGATGGCGGTTACCGCATTGTCGTCGGGAATGGCGGCTATCTCCAATGTATTTATGTCTTTGGCATACGAAGGGGCGAATATTGTTACCACGTCGCATCTTTTTGGAAACACCTTTTCTATTTTACAATTTACACTGGCCAACTTTGGGGTGGAAGTCCGGTTTTGTAATTTGCTGGATATGGCTGAAGTCGAAAAGAATATCGATGAGAATACATGTCTGGTGTTTACGGAAGTTATTACCAATCCCCATCTGGAAGTGGTCGATCTGAAAGCTCTTTCTGCTTTGACATCGAAGAAGCAGGTGCCGTTGGTGGTCGATACCACCGTGGTGCCCTGGTCTGTTTTTAAAGCGCGGGATTTCGGAGCAAACATAGAGGTGGTATCCAGTACCAAATACATTTCGGGCGGAGCTACCGGTATCGGAGGGTTGGTACTCGATCATGGCAATTGCGATTGGAGCCGATCCAAACGATTGGATGCGAAGAAATTCGGACAGATGGCATTTCAGGCCAAATTCAGGGGCGAAGTTTTTCGTAATTTCGGTGCCTGCATGTCGCCCGAAACGGCGTATCAGCAAACACTGGGGCTGGAGACGATGGAACTTCGGTTTAGCCGGGCTGCGGCTACCGGTTTGGAATTGGCTCAATGGCTCCAAACATTACCGGAAATCAAAAAAGTGCATCACAACAGCTTACCCGATAATCCGTTTTATAACGTCAGTGCCGCCCAGTTTGGCAAAATAGGTACCGCTATGTTCACGTTTGAACTGGCCGACAGGGCTGCCTGCTATGCCTTTATGAATAAGCTGAAGGTGGTTCGTCGCGCCACCAATCTTTTCGATAACAAGTCGTTGATTATACATCCGCTCTCTACCATCTACGGTACTTTTTCGCCCGAAATGAAAGAAAAAACGGGCATTCCCGACACGTTGCTTCGTTTCTCGACCGGGCTGGAAGAGCCGGAAGATCTGAAAGCCGATATTTTGCAGGCTTTGCGATAAAACAGCATGAGGCGATCCTTACCAGATCGCCTCATTTATTTTATAAAGTGGATGTTTGAATAAAAAAAAGCAGGCCTGTAAGCCGGGTTCTGTATCCCGCCGAAACGGGATGCCTGTCATTTATCTCGGATGATTGTCGCCAATCACCTCTTGCGGCCTACCCTCCGACTCGGGCGAGCAGCCCTCAAACGTCGGTTTACATGGCCTTACAACCCATAAGGCGTACGGCCGCCGATGTTGCCATCGACGCCGGTGGGCTCTTACCCCACCTTTTCACCCTTATCACGGCAAGCCGTGACGGTTATTTTCTGTTACGCTACTCTGCCCTCACGAACAGCTTCCCGTTAGGAAATATGGCGCTCTGTGTTGCCCGGACTTTCCTCTTTTCCGCACAAACGAAGAAGCGACAAGCCGGCCTGCTTTTGTTGCAAAGGTACGCCAAAATCCGTCCGCTATCAAGTAAATAGAATCGGGTGTTGACATATTGTCAGTTTTCGGTTGGTTTGAACTACCTCATAATCAAATTAATTTCTCTGATTTTAACACTTCGGGATTTTGGAAGCAAATAACATTTAAGTGGAGAATTTCAAATGTTAAATGAGGCAAATCGCAACATAGTTTAGTAATTATTGCGATACACATGTCAGAGTTTTTGCAGATATTTGCTTTCGATTTTAAGTTAAAACAGAGTTGTTCAATCCTTTAATAAAACGATTATTGCTATGAAAATGAGATTAGTAAGTGTAATGTTTTTGTTGGCGGGAATGGTGGCTGTTAATGCTCAGAATGGCACTGCCAAAAAGAAAGAGATAGTTGCTGCCGGGGGCTTTATACAAACTCCCATCACGAATGTCGCATACACTCCGACACGAGGTGTTTCCGGACTTCCTGATTTTACTGTCGCTGCTGAAAATTCAGTCAATGCAGTAGTTCACGTCAAAGTAGAAACCAAACAAAGAATGATGAGTGGAGGAGATATGGATGAGGATCCGTTTTTTAATTTCTTCTTCGGTCCTGGTGGGGGCGGTTCGCAACGTCAGCTTGAGCCCCAAAAGGCATCAGGTTCGGGTGTAATTATTTCTACCGACGGCTATATTGTGACAAACAACCATGTGGTGAGTGAGGCCGACAATATTGAGGTTGTTTTGAATGACAAACGAACTTTTACGGCAACTGTAATCGGATCGGATCCGAATACCGATCTTGCGTTGATTAAAATAGATGCTAAGGATTTGCCTACTCTTGTCTTCGGAAATTCGGATGACCTGAAACTCGGAGAGTGGGTTTTGGCAATCGGAAATCCGTTTAATCTAACATCGACGGTAACCGCCGGTATTGTGAGTGCCAAGGCGCGTAATATCAATATCATTCCGAGTAAGGCGCGTATCGAATCATTTATCCAGACGGATGCTGCAATCAATCCGGGAAACAGTGGTGGCGCGTTGGTGAATACGAAAGGAGAGCTTGTGGGTATAAATACAGCTATCGCTTCGCAAACAGGTAGTTATGCGGGATATGGTTTCGCTATTCCTGTAAGTATCGTAAGTAAAGTTGTGGCAGATATTAAACAGTACGGCACTGTTCAACGTGCGCTGATGGGTGTTCAAATCAGGGATATCGATGATGATTTCGCAAAAGAAAAGAAGATAAAAGTACTCGATGGTGTGTATGTAGCTGAAGTAACTGACCTTAGCGCTGCAAAAGAGGCTGGTATTAAAGAGGGTGATATTATCACGAAAATAAATGACGTTGCTGTCAAATCGTCATCCGAACTTCAGGAGCAGGTCGGTCGTCATCGCCCGGGCGATAAAATTGAAGTGACTCTCGTACGTGAAGGGAAGGATAAAACTGTGAACGTGACGTTGAAAAACCAGCAAGGCGGTACCAAGATTGTTAAGAATAAAGGCATTGACGCGCTTGGAGCATCACTCGAAGAGGTAGGTGATGATCTGAAGCAAAAATTGCGTATTTCCGGTGGCGTGCAAATTGTCGGTTTGCAAAAAAGCAGTCTGCTGGCCGAAGCCGGTTTGCAAAAAGGATTCGTTATCCTGAAAATCAATAATAAAAACATTCGTAAAGTCGGAGATATCGAATCTGTTATAAGTGCCAATAATTCGGCCGACGAACAGGATAAGGCTCTGTTTATTACAGGGATATATCCGAATGGCAAGGTGGCTTATTATGCTATCGATCCGACAAAACAGTGATTTGAAAATTATTAATCGGAGCAGCTGGGTTTATAAACTCAGCTGCTTTTCGTTATATCTTGCTGTTGAGCCCTGAGGCGGGTTGGAACGTAGGAGCGCCGGAGGTTGTATTTATTTATTTTGGAGAGTATTGTAACAACTTTCGGCAAGAAAAATTTGCATTTGGGGTAAAAAATGAGTAAATTTGCACGCTTATTTTTCCGTCATAAAATTCAATGAGACAACTAAAAATTACCAAATCGATTACGAATCGCGAAAGTGCTTCGTTGGACAAGTATCTGCAAGAAATTGGACGCGAAGAACTTATTACCGTTGAGGAGGAGGTCGATTTAGCGCAGCGTATCCGGAGAGGCGATCGCCGGGCTTTGGAAAAGCTGACGCGCGCAAACCTGCGTTTCGTCGTTTCAGTTGCAAAACAGTACCAAAATCAGGGGCTTAGTTTGCCCGACCTGATTAACGAAGGGAATCTTGGCTTGATTAAAGCTGCAGAAAAATTCGACGAAACACGTGGGTTCAAATTTATTTCTTATGCCGTATGGTGGATTCGTCAATCCATTCTTCAGGCATTAGCGGAACAATCGCGTATTGTACGCCTACCGCTGAACCAGGTTGGTTCGCTTAACAAAATCAACAAAGCGTTTTCTCGTTTTGAACAGGAAAACGAACGTCGTCCGTCGGCTGAAGAGTTGGCCGATCAGTTGGAAATTCCGGTTGAAAAGATTGCAGAAACACTGAAGGTATCGGGTCGTCATATTTCGGTCGATGCTCCTTTTGTGGATGGTGAGGACAACAGCTTGCTCGATGTCCTTGTCAATGAAGATGCTCCTCATGCCGATCGCGGATTGATCAACGAATCGCTATCGATGGAAATTGACCGTGCTCTTTCTACCCTGAGCGAACGGGAAGGAGAGATTATTAAAATGTTTTTCGGAATCGGACGTCCGGAAATGACCTTGGAAGAGATTGGCGACGAATTCGGGTTAACCCGTGAACGTGTTCGTCAGATTAAGGAAAAGGCCATTCGGAGATTGCGTTCCAACTCCAGAAGTAAACTTTTGAAAAGCTTTTTGGGCTAAAAACAAACTGATTTTTTCATTCGGACAAACAGTGAGTGTTATCTGTTTGTCGCAGTATAAAGACGGCTTTTTTATGAAAAAGCCGTCTTTTATTATATTATTACAGATACGTTTACACAAGTATTATACATTCTTGCTACCTTTGCAGGTAGAATCATCCTATCATTCAATGTGGCTTTCTTTAACAGAAACGTGCTGATGAATAGGGATTTTCACTATCAACGTTGTTTCGTATGAATTCATCGGATATCTTACAATGGTTGAAAAAACACGGTGATTCTTTGATCGCATCTGTAGCCGGTTTTTTTACTATCTACTTTTTTACCCAACACGGAGGAATAGGGATCTCGCCTGATTCTATTGCGTATACCAGTGCGGCCAGAAATTTGATTGCGGGCCATGGACTGGTAAATTATGGAGGGTACCCCTTGGCCGATTTCCCGGCATGTTATCCGCTCTTTTTGTCGCTGGTTATGTTTATCACCAGGCTTGATGTGATCGCCTGTGCTCCTGTGCTGAACGGACTGATGTTTTCAGGCGTTATTTTTCTGAGCGGAGTGATCATGGAACGGTTTATTCGTCGTTCCCGGTGGTATAAGATCATCATGTTGATTGCCATAACAACGAGTCCGGCTCTCATCGAGATTTACTCCATGCTGTGGTCTGAAACGTTGTTTATTATTCTCTCCTTGTCCTTCTTCTTTGCACTGCATCGATATTATCGTAATCATTCGCTACGTTCTCTTTTGGTGCCGGCAATTATTGCGGCGGTTGCTTTTGATACCCGATATGCGGGCATTACTTTTGTGGCAACGGGGGAGATACTGTTGTTTTTGGACAAGCAACTGAAGTGGAAAGAAAAAATAAGGCATTTGGTGCTCTTTGGAGTTATCGGTTGTTCGTTGGTAACGATCAATTTGATACACAACGCGGTTGCTACCGGGTTGCTTACCGGTAAACGTCAAAAGGGTATAACTCCGTTGTCTGATAATATTGCCTACTCGGGTAGCGTGCTGTCGGACTGGACATCGCTCGGGGGTGACGGCCATTACTTCTTTATAGTTATCAGTTTGTTAATTATAGCGTTGTTTGTCTGGCTGTTTCTGAAAAATCTGAAGAAAAAGCAGGATTACCATTCGTACGAAAATATTGTTATCGCGTTTTTTATCGTTTACGTGGGCTTTATCATCCTTTCGTCGACCATTTCGCGCTATGAGCAGATCAATAACCGGTTGCTTTCGGCCGCTTTTCTGCCTTTTCTCTGGGGGGTAACGCATAAAGTGCCGGCATGGATCAGGGCATTGCACAAAAAACGTCATAAGTGGGGCGTAGGTATTATATTTATGGCGGTTTCTGTTGGTCTCTGTGTCAATTATTATGCCGTCAATTCCGATAATTATTCGTTTATGCAAGAGTCGGGCATTCCCGGTTATACGGAGGATAGCTGGCGTCAGTCTCCCACAATTCATTTTATTCAGCGTAACAGAATTTATTTCGATCCTGATTCTGTGGTCTATTCCAATCATAGTCAGGCTGTTTACTTTTATACCAATTATGCTGTAGAGGCAGTGCCCGAGAAAGCATATAAAGGGGATGTAAAAATGTTTGCAGACGAATCACCCATTGTTTTGATTTGGTTTTATTCTGATCCCAATCCCGAACTTCTCTCGCTTAAAGATATCAGAAAAATGAAGAAACTGAAGGTTCTGCACTCTTTCGATGATGGCACGATATTTCTTTGTCTAAATAGAGATACGACCTCTACAGAGCCTCCTAAACTCAAAACTTCATTCACTCATTTCAAATAAAAAATGCTCTTGGTGCTGTTAACTAACATGTACTGAGGGTATTTTTTTGTTATGCGGCATCCACTCTCTTTGTGTAAACAGTTAAATTAAATCAACGTATATTAAAGTGCTTGTCTGTCGTATAAAGTATATATACTTTTGTATCGTTTAATATGTCTATTAAATATGTATATTAAATTATTCTATTAAATATATGAATCATGGTACGTGAACAAGAGGTCGGTTTGGAACAAAAAATACTGGAAACGGCAGAACACCTTTTTCTGGAAAAAGGTTTTGCTATGACATCCACAACTGAAATAGCGAAACAAGTGGGATGCAATCAGGCTTTGGTGCACTACTATTTCAGAACCAAAGAGAATCTGTTTCAATCTATTTTCGAACGAAAAATAAAACTGGTGATTGCTACTTTTCAGGAGCGGGAGATGGGCGGTTTATCGTTTGAGGAGAGATTGAAAATCAAAATTGAATCGCATTTTGAAATGGTGCGTGCCAATCCCCGTCTTCCGTTTCTGGTAATGAATGAGTTTACAACCAATCCGGCCCGAATCGAAGCCTTCAGAAAAAAACTGGTTGCACAGCCCGGTTCGGTGTTTCGTCAGTTTGACGATGAATTGCGGAAAGAGATTAAAGCCGGCCGCATCAGAGAGACTACTACCATGGATTTGATAATGAATGTGGTATCGTTGAATGCGATGCTTTTTCTGGCCGGAAATATTTTCAAGAGTATCTCTCAGCTGTCGGATGATCAATATGAGATGGTGATCGAACACCGTAAGCAGGAACATGTGCGTGTAATTCTTGCCAGTCTCAGACCCTGAATAATTATTTTAGTATAAAGCGTATGAAGAGAAGAGTTATTTTTATCGCCGGCTTGATTGTCTGCATGGCGCAACCGATAATGGCACAGCTTACATTGGAAGGGTGTCAGGTCAAAGCCAAGGCAAACTATCCGCTTATAAAGCAGTACGATTTGATCCGGCAAACGGAAGAGTATTCACTTTCGAATGCCAATAAGGGTTATTTGCCCCAGTTTTCAGTTTCGGGCAAAGCCACATACCAATCGGAAGTCACTAAGTTGCCAATTAAGTTACCGGGGATTACCGTTCCGGGCATGAGTAAAGATCAATATCAGGCTACAGCCGAAGTCAATCAGGTGCTTTGGGACGGTGGTGCTATCCGGTCGCAAAAATCGGTTACGAAGGCTTCGTCGGCCGTAGACGTTCAAAAAAATGAGGTAGATCTGTATGCGTTGACCGATCGGATAAATCAGTTGTTTTTTAGCGTTTTGTCGCTCAATGAGCAGCTGGTACAGAATGATTTGCTACAAAAAGAGCTACAAGTCAACTACGACAAAATTTCGGCCTGCCTGCAAAATGGTATCGGCAATCAGGCCGATCTCGATGCCGTTCGTGTGGAGCAGTTGAAGGCAAAACAACGCAGAGCCGAACTGACAGCTGCTCAAAAATCTTTCTGCGACATGCTGGCTGCTTTTATCGGCGAACCGATTGCGAAACCCAACACGCTGATCAAACCGGATAAGAGTATGGTGGCAGAGGCTAACAACCGGCCGGAATTAAAACTGTTTACAGCCCAGAATTTACTTTATGATTCGCAAATCAGTTCCATCAAATCGGGAAATATGCCGAAGATAAACCTGTTTGTGCAGGGTGGGGTCGGTCGTCCCGGACTGAATATGCTGGATAACGATTTTTCGCCGTTTTACGTCGGAGGCGTTCGTTTGTCGTGGAGCTTCGGAGGATTCTATACGCAGAAGAATAATTTGCGCAAGATAGAGCTTGGTAAGAAAGGCGTGGATGTTCAGCGGGAAACATTTCTGTTCAACAGCCAGCTGAAGACATTGCAGGAGAAAAATGAAATTGCAAAAATCGGAACTGTCATTACTGACGACGATGAGATTATCCGGTTGAGAACTAACATCAAAAAAGCATCGCAGGCAAAGGTGCAGAATGGAACCCTGCCGGTGAGCGATCTGATCCGTGATATAAACGCCGAGAGTCAGGCGATGCAGGACAAAGCCATACACGAGATACAGCTGTTGCAGGCAATCTACAACCTGAAAGAGACCGTCAATAATTAATCCGTTTTTTAATCAGAAAAAATAATGCAAAAGTAAAAGATATGAATACGAATAAGTTATACTTCATTTTTGCGGCTATGTTGCCGTTGGGACTTTCACTTGTGTCGTGTAACGGTTCTAAAATCGAATCCGATGCGTCGGGTACATTCGAGGCAACCGAGGTGATTGTGTCGGCCGAAGCAAACGGTAAAATTCTCGCCTTTACCGCGGAAGAAGGAACCGCGCTCGAAGCAGGACAGACTGTAGGGGTTGTCGATAGTACGCAACTCTATCTTCGGAAAAAGCAGTTGTTGGCTAATACGAAAGGCGTTGAAAGCCGACGCCCCGAAATAGGCAAACAGATTGCCTCGCTTCAACAGCAAATTGCAACACAGAAAACGGAAAAACGGCGTTTTGAAAATCTGGTAAAGGCGGGTGCAGCCAACCAAAAGCAGCTGGACGACATCAATTCCGGTCTGGCATTGTTGGAACGGCAACTGGTGGCTCAGCAGTCATCGCTCTCAACCTCCGATCGGGGATTGATAGAAGATGCGTCGGCATTCAAAGCGCAAATCGACCAGCTGAACGACCAGCTTGCCAAGTGCAGAATTGTGAACCCGTTGAGCGGTACTGTGCTGACAAAATATGTGGAGCCGAATGAGGTGACGGCACAGGGAAAGCCGTTGTATAAAATTGCCGATACCCAACATATGAAACTGAGGGCTTACATTACCAATGCACAGTTGTCGCAGGTCAAACTGGGACAAACCGTGAAAGTCTATATCGATAAGGGAGATAACGACTCGAAAGAGTATTCGGGCAAGATCGAATGGATTTCCGATAAAGCCGAGTTTACCCCGAAAACCATACAAACAAAAGATGAACGCGCCAATCTGGTATATGCCGTGAAAATAGCCGTAAAGAACGACGGCCTGATTAAAATAGGCATGTACGGCGAAGTGAAATTTGGGCAATAAATTTTAATAAAACGACAATGAAAAAACTTACAACTGAAATAATAATCAATGCTGCTCCGCAAAAAATATGGAGTATCCTTACCGGTTTTGAGCATTACCCCACGTGGAATCCGTTTATTACATCGATTACAGGCGATGTAGGTGTTGGAAATAAAATAACCGTACGTCTGGAACCGCCGGAAGCATCCGGTATGACCATGACACCTACGGTTCTTGCTCTCGAAAAAGAAAAAGAGTTCCGCTGGATCGGACACCTGTTGTTTCCGGGACTGTTTGACGGAGAGCACAAGTTTGAATTGATTGATAATAACAATGGAACGACGACGTTTGTGCAGAGCGAAAAATTTACAGGAATATTGGTTCCGCTCTTTCGCAAAATGCTTGATGTAAATACCCGGAATGGCTTTTCCTTAATGAATGAGAAGCTCAAAGAACTGGCAGAGCGATAAGGCGCTCTGATTTGAACGAATAATGTATGACATTGATGTTACATTCATCCGAATCTCATTCTGAGTCATCTGCCGAAGGGTTACAGCCTATTGTGCACTGTCAGTCGATCGATAAGTCGTACGGTCAGGTTAAAGCACTGCAGAATGTCTCTTTCGACGTTGCTCCGGGCGAGTTATTCGGCATTATCGGGCCCGACGGTGCCGGAAAAACCACACTGTTTCGCATTCTTACCACATTATTATTGCCGGTAAGCGGTTCGGCTACGGTAGACGGATTTGATGTGGTGAAGGATTTTAAGGCAATTCGCAAGCGGGTGGGGTATATGCCGGGGCGGTTCTCTTTGTATCAGGATTTGACGGTGGAGGAGAATCTCAACTTCTTTGCTTCGGTTTTCAATACCACCATCGAAGAGAATTACGATTTGATAAAGGATATTTATCAACAGATAGAACCGTTCAAGACGCGGCGAGCCGGAGCTCTTTCGGGTGGAATGAAGCAGAAGCTGGCGCTTAGTTGCGCGTTGATTCACCGCCCGTCCGTTCTTTTTCTCGACGAACCCACTACGGGCGTCGATCCGGTTTCGCGAAAAGAGTTCTGGGAGATGCTTAAAAAGCTAAAACAGGAGGGAATCACCATGCTGGTATCGACACCTTACATGGACGAAGCCAGCCTGTGCGACCGTATCGCGTTGATAAACAACGGAAAAATTCTGAAAATTGATACGCCGTTGCATATTACGGAACAGTTCGCAAAGACTTTGTGGACGGTACAGAGTAAGGATATGCACCGGTTGCTGCACGATCTGCGTGCAAATCCGTTTGTCGAAAGCTGTTTTGCCTTTGGTGATAAGCACCATATAACAATAAACAATGGACAATTGACAATGGACAATTTAGCGACATATCTGTCAGACAAAGGGCATTCGGATGTTATTATTCAATCGGCAAAAGCAACGGTAGAGGATTGTTTTATGGAAATGCTTCGATAAAGCGAATTATGATACAACAAGATACAAAAGTGATCGAAGTGCGGGATCTGGTAAAGCGTTTCGGCGATTTTACTGCGGTCGATCATATCACTTTCGATGTGCGGCAGGGTGAGATATTCGGTTTCCTGGGAGCCAATGGCGCCGGGAAAACCACAGCCATGCGTATGCTGTGCGGCCTGAGTAAACCGACCGAAGGAGATGGCCGCGTGGCAGGTTTCGATATCGACAAAGAGGTGGAACAGGTAAAAGCCAGCATCGGTTATATGAGCCAGAAATTTTCGCTTTACAATGACCTGAAAGTGTGGGAAAATATCCGCCTGTTTGCCGGTATCTACGGGATGCGCGATCGCGAAATAGCACAAAAAACCGACGAATTGTTGCAACGGCTCAATTTTACTTCGGAACGAAATACATTGGTAAAGGAGCTGCCGCTGGGATGGAAGCAAAAACTGGCCTTCTCGGTCTCTATTTTTCATCACCCCAAAGTGGTTTTTCTCGACGAGCCTACGGGCGGTGTCGATCCGGTAACGCGCCGTCAGTTCTGGGAGTTGATTTACGAAGCCACGGCCGAAGGAATTACGGTATTTGTTACTACGCACTATATGGACGAAGCTGAATATTGCAACCGTGTCTCTATCATGGTAGATGGCCAGATCAAAGCGCTCGATACGCCGAAAAACCTGAAATCGCACTTTGGTGCCGATTCGATGGACAGTGTGTTTCATCAACTGGCGCGCAATGCGAAACGGAATGATAATTAATTAGTAATGAACAATTAATAATTAATAATGAAAACGGAAAATATAGTTAGGGATAAGTCGTACGCTTTTGCTTTGAGAATTATTAAAGCCTATCGGTTCTTAAGTTCGGAGCAACGTGAGTTTGTTTTATCGAAACAAATGTTACGAAGCGGAACTGCCATTGGAGCCTTAATTCGTGAAGCGGAATACGGTCAATCGGTACCCGATTTCGTTCACAAATTAAGTATCGCACTCAAAGAAGCAAATGAAACTTTGTACTGGTTAATGCTGCTGAAAGATAGCGGATACATTGACGAAAGAAGTTTTTGCTCGATCGAACCGGATTGTATTGAACTTATCAAATTGCTCACAAGTATCATTAATTCTTCCAAGAAGAACCAGCACCAAGAAGTCTTGCAATGAAAATATTGAATAACATAATTCGCCTATTCCAATTATTAATTATTAATTGTTCATTATTAATTAAGCGCAGTGTCTTTCTGGTATTCGTGCAAAAAGAGTTTTACCACATTTTTCGCGATAAACGGACGATGCTGATTCTGCTCGGGATGCCTGTAGTACAACTGATTTTGTTTGGTTTTGCCATTACCAACGAGGTAAAAAACGCCAAAATCGTGATTTTTGATCCGTCGAACGATGATGCTACCCAGCGCATTGCCCGCCAGCTCGATGCCAGTCAGTACTTTTCGGTTGTACGCTATGCCAAAAGTCAGCAAGAGCTCAAACAGGTTTTTCAGAACGGAGACATCAGCATGGCAGTGGTATTTGACGAGCGGTTTAACGAAAATTTGCTGCATACCGGCAAGGCGCAGTTACAGCTGCTCACCGATGCCACCGATCCGAATACGGCGACGCAGTTGGTGCAATATGCTTCCTCAATTATTGCTGATTACCAACAGGAGTTGATGGAGCAAAATAAAGTGCCGTACCTTATACAGCCCGAAGCGAAGCTGCTATACAATCCTCAGATGAAGGCGGCCTACAACTTTGTACCGGGCGTATTGGGCATGATTCTCATGTTGATCTGTGCCATGATGACCTCAATTGCCATTGTGCGCGAAAAAGAGTTGGGAACGATGGAGATCCTGTTGGTGTCGCCCATGAAGCCGATCTATATTATTCTGGCCAAAGCGGTTCCCTATCTTGCGCTTTCCACTGTCAATCTCATTACGGTATTGCTTCTGTCGATCTTTGTGCTCAATGTGCCGTTAGCAGGCAGTCTCTTCTGGCTGTTTGTCGTTTCGTTGCTCTTTATTTTTGTCTCTCTCGCTATCGGATTGTTGGTATCCACGTTAGTAAACTCTCAAATGGCAGCCATGCTGGTGTCCGTATTGGCCATGATGCTGCCGGTGATTCTGCTTTCGGGGATGATTTACCCGATAGAGAATATGCCTGCAGTGTTGCAATGGGTGTCCAATATCGTTCCTGCCCGCTGGTATATTTCGGCAGTGAAGGGGCTGATGATAAAAGGTGTGGGTATTGTGGCGGTAGGCAAAGAGGTGACCATATTGTGCGTGATGGTTGTGCTGCTGATTACCGTCAGTATGAAAAAATTCAAAATCAGACTGGAATAATTGATAATGAGTAATTAAATCGTTGCGTTGCGGGTAATTAAGGCTCACAAATTTCCGAACACAGAACAACGCGAATTCATGCTCTCCAAACATATGTTACGTATTTAATTATGATACGATTTTTACTTGAAAAAGAGTTCAAACAGCTATTGCGAAACAAATTCATTCCCCGAATGATCATTATGTTTCCTGTCATGCAGTTGTTGATTTTTCCATGGGCGGCCAACTTCGAGATCAGTAATATCAATCTCAGCGTGGTGGATCACGATCATAGCAGTTACTCCCGGCGGCTGATTCAGAAAATGGTCTCTTCCGGCTATTTTCAGCTCACCGATGTATCTCCGGGATACGACCGTGCGTTGCAAAGTGTGGAGAAGAACAAAGCTGATGTAGTCGTTGAAATTCCCCGAAACTTCGAGAAGGAGCTGGAACGCGAGGGTCATGTCAAACTCCTGATTGCGGCTAATACGGTGAACGGCACCAAAGGGGGGCTGAGTACCGGTTATCTTGCCAATATCATCAACGGTTTTGCCTCCGATCTGCGGCAGGAATCGGGACAGGTCAGCCGGGCATCGGTTATGCCCACCATCGACATTGTGCCCTACTATCGGTTCAATCCTAATCTCAATTATAAAGTATTTATGGTGCCCGCGCTAATGGTGCTGGTGCTGACCATGTTGTGCGGATTTTTGCCGGCTCTCAATATTGTGGGAGAAAAAGAGGCCGGTACCATGGAGCAGATCAACGTGACACCGGTGCCTAAGTTTACCTTTATCTTGGCCAAATTGTTGCCGTTCTGGATTATTGGGGCTATCGTCATAACACTCAGTTTTGGCATTGCCTGGTTAGTCTACGGCTTGATTCCGGCAGGACATCTGAGTACGATCTACCTGTTTGTACTTATCTATGTGCTTGCTATTTCCGGCTTCGGACTGGTTATCTCCAACTACTCCGACACCATTCAGCAAGCCATGTTCGTGATGTATTTCTTTGTCATGGTGCTTATTATGCTGAGCGGACTCTTTACCCCCATCAACAGTATGCCGGAGTGGGCGCAGGATATTACTTTGGCTAACCCGCTGCGATACCTGATGCAGGTGATGCGCTTAGTCTACCTCAAAGGGAGCGGAATCGCCGATATGTTACCTCAACTGGGCGCGCTGATCGGTTTTGCCGTTGTTTTTAATGGTTGGGCAGTACTGAGCTATAAAAAGAAGAGTTAATTTGATACTGTGTTGAAGAACCGGGCGGGGCTGAATACAATTCCGGTGTTCCATCCTAATAAAGCGTTTGCAGATTGTTTCTGTAAACGCTTTATTTTTAATTTGTTGCTTGATACTATCTGAGCCTGTTCCTCCCCCGTAATTATGAGCCGCTTTGAAACTATTTTCATCGTTTTTTTAATTTTCTTCATTTCGTTCACTTCAGCGAAGTAAATGTTTTTTTGACAGCCTAAAGTCGTAATAGTCTGTAAAAGCAGAATCCGTTTCTATCAATCGCTATAATCCTGTTTATATTTGTGATTCTACTTAAGAAAATCAATGCAATTATGGAATATGATATAGCAATTATAGGCGGGGGACCTGCCGGTTACAATGCTGCCGAAAGGGCGGCTACAAACGGACTGAAAACAGTTCTTTTTGAGAAGAAAGCCATTGGAGGAGTATGCCTGAATGAGGGCTGTATTCCTTCCAAAACCTTACTCTATTCCGCTAAACTATCGGATAATGCCAAAGGTGCTTCCAAATATGGCATTAATATTGAGGGCACACCTTCGTTTGCGCTGGATAAAATTATTGGCCGTAAAAACAAGGTGGTGAAGAAACTGACGGCCGGAGTCAGAATGAAACTGATTGCCGCCGGCGTTTCAATCATCGAAGGTGAAGCCTCTGTCGACAGCGGAAACGAGATGATCTGCGTTGTGTGTAATAACGAACGATACGATGTACGCTACCTTTTACTCTGTAACGGGTCCGATGTTGTCATACCACCTGTCAAAGGGCTTTCAACGGTCGATTACTGGACATCGAAAGACGCCTTAGACAATACAACTACCCCTCAGTCGCTTGCCATTATAGGCGGTGGCGTAATCGGGATGGAATTTGCCTCTTTTTTCAATAGCATGGGGGTACAGGTTCATGTGATTGAGATGATGCCCGAAATATTGGGCGCAATGGACAAGGAGACATCTGCCATGCTCCGCACAGAATACACAAAGAAAGGGATCTCTTTTTATCTCGACACAAAAGTAACGGAGGTAAAAAAGAATAGCATTACAATTGAACAACAGGGAAAGTCGAGCACGCTTGAAGCGGACAAAATATTGGTTTGCGTTGGACGGAAAGCCGTACTGAACATGCCGGGTCTGGAAAAATTGAATATCGAATTGAGGCCCAATGGTGTGAGTGTAAATGAATATATGCAGACATCGAATCCCCATGTATATGCCTGTGGTGACATTACCGGATTTTCCATGTTGGCCCACACCGCCATGCGGGAAGCCGATGTCGCCATTAATCATATTGTAGGGATCAAAGACCGCATGTCGTACGATACCATTCCCGCTGTGGTTTATACCAATCCGGAAATAGCAGGCGTGGGCAAAACCGAAGAAGAACTGATGGCGGCAAATGTAAGATACAGCGTATTGAAATTGCCGATGGCCTATTCGGGCAGGTTTGTTGCCGAAAATGAATTGGGCAGCGGGCTTTGTAAGTTGATCGTAAATGAGCAGGAACAGATCATTGGCTGCCATATTATGGGAAATCCCGCATCAGAGCTTATCGTAGTGGCTGGTATTGCCATCGAACGAAAATTTACCGTAGACGAATTTAAACAAATCGTTTTTCCGCATCCTACGGTTGGCGAAATTATACACGAAAGCCTGTTTTTATAGTCAAATCACCTTTTTATGACATGTATAAACAGCATTTATACTGATCCTTATTTTAATATTGCGACAGAAAAATATCTGTTACAATGCAGCACTGAAGACGTTTTTATGATGTGGCAAAACGAACCGTCTGTCATTATCGGGAAACATCAGGATGTGCGGACAGAAGTAAATATGGATTTTGCAAATAAGCATCGGATAAAAATCGGACGAAGAATTTCGGGAGGAGGGGCTGTGTACCATGATTTGGGAAATGTTAATCTGACATTTATCGAAAATAGCAGGAAACGCGACTTCAATAAATACCTCCAAATGATTATCGGCTTTCTGGCAACCATAGGCATACAGGCCCAACCAGACAAACGTTTGGGATTGACTGTGAATGGATTGAAAATATCGGGAAGTGCCCAGTATATTTATAAAGAGAGAACGCTGTTTCATGCCTCGTTACTGTTTTCGACTGATTTATTGGTACTTGAAAAAGTATTGGATAGTCCGGTTGCTGATCCGAGAATATATTTGAGATCGGTAAAAAGCCCTGTCACCAATATTTGTGAACATCTATCGGTTCCGATGCGGATAGATGAATTCAAACAAAAAATCACGAATTATTTTTCAGGGGAAAACTACCTGTTGAACAAGCAAGATATTATAGAAATTGAGCGATTAAAAATGAACGACAATGACAACATTCGATATTAAAATGCCCAAGCTGGGCGAAAGCATTACAGAAGGAACGATCGTGGCATGGTCTGTCAAAGTGGGTGATGCCGTTAAAGAAGACGATATTCTGTTTGAAGTTACTACCGCTAAAGTAAATGCAGAAATACCCTCTCCTGTGGAGGGAACCGTATTGGAAATTCTCTTCAAAGAGGGAGATACGGTTTCTGTCGGTACGGTTGTTGTGATCATGCAGATAGAAGGGGAAAATGCGGAAGAACCGGAAGTCTCACATGATACGCCGCCGGATGCTATTGAAACCTCGTCTGCCGAAGTGAAAGAAGAAAAATGGTATTCGCCCGTTGTCCTGAAACTGGCAAACGAAGCGAACATCCCGATGGCTGAATTGGACAAAATTCAGGGTAGCGGTTATTTGGGGCGTTTGAGCAAAAAAGATATTCAGCGCTATATTACACAAAAGAAAAATGGAGTGACAGCTCCCTCTGTAACGGTAGCAAAAAAAACAGAGCCTGTGGTGGAAGAGCGGGTACAACCACCGGTTGTAAGTAGCAACGAAGACCAAATTGTGGAGATGGATGCAGTACGGCGCATCATTGCCGACCATATGGTACTATCAAAAAAGACCTCGCCACATGTTACGACGTTTGTGGAGGTGGATGTTACCAAACTGGTGGAATGGCGCAAACACAACAAGGACTCATTCCTGCAACACGAAGGAATTAGCCTGACCTATATGCCCGCGATAGTAGAGGCTGCGACGAAAGCGCTGATAGCATATCCGCAAGTCAATGCTTCGGTGGATGGCTATCGTATGATTCTGAAGAAACGTATTAATATTGGGATTGCGGTAGCTCTCGACGATGGGAATCTGGTGGTTCCTGTTGTGCACGATGCCGATAAATTAAGTATCAGCGGCCTGGCTCATACAATGGATTCTCTTGCCGCGAATGCCCGTGCAAACAAGCTGAAAATTGATGATATTCAGGGTGGAACCTTTACCATTACCAATTTCGGAACATTCAAGAATATTGCAGGAACCCCAATCATTAACCAGCCGCAGGTAGCGATTCTTGGCGTCGGCTATATTGTGAAAAAACCGGCTGTGCTCGAAACTGCCGACGGCGACGTGATAGCCATACGACACAAAATGATTTTGTCGCTTTCGTACGATCACCGGATTGTGAACGGCGCTTTGGGTGGCAGGTTTTTACTCCATATTGCCGAATATCTGGAAAATTGGAACTCAAAATAACGTCCTATGAAACGGGCTTGTTTATGAAAAACAGGTAGCATCTGCTGAGCTTGTCATGTCAGTTTCATCCGGCTACAGAGAGCAACCTATTCGTGTATGAAACGCCAGTGCTTCTTCATCACCAACGGTAATGACTCAAAACACAAAGGCGCATTTCATCTGATCATTAAAAAACAAATTATATACAAATGAAAACATTCGATATATACAATACAGAAAAAGAGACCCTCCAAAAATGGTATTATTTGCTGACCTTGGGACGGGCCATCGATGAAAAGGCTCCGATGTATCAGCTTCAATCGCTTGGTTGGTCGTTTCATGCTCCTTATGCGGGACATGATGGAATCCAGTTGGCTATTGGTCAAACATTTGTCCGGGGAGAAGATTTTTTATTCCCCTATTATCGCGATATGCTGACTGCGTTGTCCGCCGGAATGAGTGCGGAAGAAATCATTCTGAACGGTATTTCCAAAGCGACCGATCTTACAAGTGGAGGCAGACATATGTCCGACCATTTTTCTAAAAAAGAGTGGCATATCGAGAATATATCTTCCGCTGTAGGCACACAAACAATGCACGCCGTAGGTGTTGCCCGGGCGATGGTATATTATAAACATACCGGTGTGGCGATTGCATCGATTGGCGAAGCCACGGTGTCGGAAGGATATGTTTACGAAGCCATTAATGGCGCGAGTACCGAGAAACTTCCTGTGATTTTTGTTATTCAGGATAATGGCTACGGGATATCAGTTCCCAAAAAAGACCAAACGGCCAATCGTAAAGTAGCCGAAAATTTTTCCGGATTTAAAAACCTGAAAATTATTTATTGCAACGGTAAGGACGTATTCGATTCGATGAATGCCATGACCGAAGCACGCGCACATGCCATCGAAACAGGGTCTCCGGTGATTGTACATGCCAATTGCGTGCGTATCGGCTCTCATTCCAATTCGGACAATCATGCTTTGTACAGAGATGAATATGAGTTATCGTACGTGAAAGCCGCCGATCCGCTTCCTAAATTTCGCCGTATGTTACTGCGTTATAATCGTTTCACCGAAGAAGAACTATTGGAAATGGAAGCCGGAGTAAAGAAAGATCTCAGTGTTGCCAATCGCAACGCCATCAAGGCTCCCGATCCCGATCCGGATGCTGTGTTGAATTTTGTATTGCCCGAACCCTATTTGCCTGCGAAATATACGGATGGCACACACAACGAGGGTGGAGAAAAAAAGAATTTGGTAACAGCTATCAACGAAACATTAAAAAGCGAATTCAGGCACAATCCCGATACTTTTCTTTGGGGGCAGGATGTGGCCAACAAGGATAAGGGAGGCGTGTTTAATGTGACAAAGGGATTGCAACAGGAGTTTGGCCATAAACGCGTATTCAATGCACCTATTGCAGAAGACTATATCGTGGGAACCGCAAATGGAATGTGTCGCTTCGACCCCAAAATTCATGTTGTAATAGAGGGCGCCGAATTTGCAGACTATTTCTGGCCGGCAGTGGAGCAATATGTCGAATGTACACATGAATATTGGCGAAGCAACGGTCAATTTACGCCGAATATCACGTTGCGCCTTGCCTCCGGCGGATATATCGGCGGCGGATTGTATCATTCCCAAAATCTTGAAGGCGCTTTGTCTACCTTACCCGGAGCCCGCATTGTCTATCCTTCGTTTGCCGACGATGCTGCAGGCTTGTTGCGTACATCAATACGTTCCAAAGGATTTACCCTGTTTCTGGAACCCAAGGCTTTGTATAATGCGGTGGACGCAGCTACCGTCGTTCCTGACGATTTTGAGGTTCCCTTTGGTAAAGCACGGATTCGCAGAATGGGCGATGACGTAACTCTGATTACATACGGAAATACGACACATCTTTGTCTGAAAGTCACAGAGCGTCTTTCTAACGAAAACAGAGGCAATGTGGAAGTGATTGATATCCGTTCGCTCATCCCCCTTGATAAAGAGACTTTATTTGAATCGGTAAAAAAAACAGGCAAGGTACTTGTTGTGCACGAAGACAAGGTGTTTTCCGGCTTTGGAGCCGAGCTTGCAGCGATGATAGGTACCGAGATGTTTCGTTATCTGGATGCACCCATTCAACGGGTCGGTTCTACATTTACGCCGGTTGGCTTTCATCCGGTTCTTGAGCAGGCGATTCTTCCAAATGAGGAACGCATTTATAAGGCGGCAAAAGAGTTGCTGGAATATTAAACCGTAAATGAAAAAATTATTATAGTATGAAAAAGATAGGTTTGTTTTATGGAGCAGGTATTGCAACTGCTGCTGTTATTGCAAAGATACAGGAGGCGTTTGGCGATTCACAAGTTGATTTAATTCCCGTCGAGACTGCGCGAGGTGTCGATTTTGAGGTATATGATAATTTAATTATGGGCGTTTCCACCTGGTTTGATGGTGAATTACCCGCTCATTGGGACGAGATTGTTCCGGAATTGAACACATTGAATCTGCTCAAGAAAAAAGTGGCCATTTTTGGTTTGGGAGATCAGCAAAATTATCCTGACAATTTTGTCGATGCCATCGGATTATTGGCAAAAGTAGTTGAGGCGAAAGGTGCCGAATTGATTGGACAAACCTCGTCTGAAGGTTACCACTTTCAGCAATCGCGGGCAATCAGAGATAACAATTTCTTGGGATTGGCCCTTGATGTGGATAATCAGTCCGACAAAACCGATGAACGAATACGAAATTGGGTAGAACAGTTGAAAAGAGAGTTCGTTTGAAATAAGCATATGAATTGTCCCTGTTCGGGAAATCCGATGTTTAGAATAAAGAAAATATCAAGCCATTCAGCAATGAATGGCTTTTTTATGCTCCTGATTACAACATGGCTTGACCTGTGACGTCCTGTCCCGATAGTTATCGGGAGAGTCAGGTGCTACTAACCAAAATTGATGCTTAGCTGGTGGTGCTTCTAACTCTGTCTGATTTTCCTTTCTGTTTTCAGCATATTCTAATTGTCAACTGTCCATCATACACTAAGAAGGTGTGGATTATGTAACTTATTTTCAAAGTTATATAAAATATTTTTCATTAATATCACTAACTTTTATCATCTGATAATGTGTCACAATTAAGACCAAATTAAAATGAAAAGAAAATTACTTTTAGGATTGGTGGGCTTCTTTTTATTGTCGAATGTAATTTGCGGACAGACGTCACCTGACTTAGGTGCAACATCCAGTTTTGCTTTATTTACAGGAAATGGAGCATTTGACAGTAATGGTGCAACAGTAGTAAAAGGTAATATTGGAAGTTTTACAGTAACTCCTGCTATTACCAGTCCCGGAGTAGTAAACGGGACTATTTATACTGTGGGAGATGCAGCTTTAAATCAACCTTTAGCAGACGTAAGTACTGCATATACCGATTTATTTAGTAGAGTTCCCGATGATGTTATTGCAATTGAATTAGCCGGTCAGACTCTTACTCCGGGCGTTCATAGCACGGGAGCTGCTACTACTTTAACAGGAAACGTTACTTTAGATGGTCAGGGTAATCCTAATTCTATCTTTATTATTCAGATAAATGGCGCTTTAACAACAAGCACATTCTCCAATGTTATTCTGATTAATTCAGCCTCTCCAAATAATGTATATTGGCAAATGAGCGGAGCTTTCACTTTAGGTAATAGCTCTGTTTTCAGGGGTAATATTGTTTCAGGGGGTGCAATCGGGCTATTGAATGCCTCATCTCTTATTGGTAGAGGTCTTACAAAAACGGGCGCTATTCACTTGGATAATAATGTAGTTACTTTGGGTAATCCACCAGCAACGCCTACTGTCACATTAGCCCAACCAACATGTTCTGTGAGCACTGGGACCATTACCATTACAGCACCAACAGACATAGACATGACCTACAGTATTGATGGCTCGACTTATATCAATACGACAGGTATATTCTCCTCTCTAACTCCTGGTACATATAACGTTACTGCCATGAATTCGGACGGTTATGTTTCACTAAGGACAACTGTAACAATCAATGCACAACCTTCAGCACCGGTCGAAGCAACCGCGAGCACCACCATTCAACCTACCTGTGCCGTGCTTACCGGCACCATTGTAGTGACCGCCCCCTTGGGTGCCGGTTATGAATATAATATTGACGGGGGAGTCTATCAGGCTTCTGCAACCTTTGCAGCAATAGCAGCCGGTTCGCACAATATCTTGGTGAGACGAACAACGGATCATACCTGTATTTCAGGTGTAACGACAGTAGATGTCACTGCCGCCACAGCACCGGTCGAAGCAACAGCGAGCACCACGATTCAACCTACCTGTGCCGTGCTTACCGGCACCATTGTGGTGACCGCCCCCTTGGGTACGGGTTACGAATATAATATTGACGGCGGAGTTTATCAGGCTTCTGCCACCTTTGCAGGAATAGCAGCGGGTTCGCATACTATTTTGGTAAGAAGAACAACGGACATTACTTGTATTTCAGGCGCAACGGTAGTAACGGTAGATGCAGCAACTGTTCCGGCAGATGCAACTGCAAGTACCACTATTCAACCTACCTGTGCAGTACTTACCGGCACCATTGTTGTAACAGCTCCATTGGGTGCGGGTTACGAATATAATATTGACGGCGGTGTATATCAAGCTTCTGTAACATTTGCAGGAATTGCAGCCGGTTCGCATAATATTTTGGTAAGACGTACAACGGACATTACTTGTATATCAGGAGCAACGGCAGTAATGGTAACAGCAGCAACGGCTCCTGCAGATGCAACCGCAAGTACCACCATTCAACCTACTTGTGCAGTACCGACCGGCACCATTGTTGTAACAGCTCCATTGGGTGCGGGTTACGAATATAATATCGACGGCGGTGTGTATCAAACGTCTGCAACCTTTGCAGGAATCGCAGCCGGTTCGCATAGTATCTTGGTGAGACGTACAACGGACAATACCTGTATATCAGGAGCAACGGCAGTAACGGTAAATGCAGCAACTGCTCCTGCAGTTGCAACCGCAAGTACTACTATTCAACCTACCTGTGCAGTACTTACCGGCACCATTGTGGTGACAGCCCCATTGGGTACTGGTTATGAATATAATATCGACGGTGGAGTCTATCAGGCTTCGGCAACCTTTGCAGGAGTAGCACCCGGTTCGCATAATATTTTGGTGAGACGAACAACGGACATTACCTGTATATCAGGTGTAACGATAGTAGATGTAACTGCAGCAACGGCACCTGCAGATGCAACCGCGAGTACCACCATTCAACCTACCTGTGCAGTCCTTACCGGCACCATTGTGGTAACAGCACCATTGGGTGCAGGTTATGAATATAATATCGATGGTGGAGTCTATCAAACGTCTGCAACCTTTGCAGGAATAGCAGCCGGTTCTCACAATATCTTGGTGAGACGAACAACAGATAATACCTGTATATCAGGAGCAACGGCAGTAACGATAACTGCAGCAACTGCTCCGGCAGATGCAACCGCAAGTACTACCATTCAACCTACTTGTGCAGTACCTACCGGCACCATTGTTGTAACAGCTCCATTGGGTACGGGTTACGAATATAATATTGACGGCGGAGTTTATCAGGCTTCTGCCACCTTTGCAGGAATAGCAGCGGGTTCACACAATATTTTGGTAAGAAGAACAACGGACATTACTTGTATATCAGGAGCAACGGCAGTAATGGTAACAGCAGCAACGGCTCCTGCAGATGCAACCGCAAGTACCACCATTCAACCTACTTGTGCAGTACCTACCGGCACCATTGTTGTAACAGCTCCATTGGGTGCGGGTTACGAATATAATATCGACGGCGGTGTATATCAAGCTTCTGCAACTTTTGCAGGAATAGCAGTCGGTTCGCATAATATTTTGGTTCGCAGAACAACGGACGTTACTTGTATTTCAGGTGTAACGGCAGTAACGGTAAATGCAGCAACTGTTCCGGCAGATGCAACCGCAAGTACCCCTACTCAACCTACTTGTGCAGTACCTACCGGCACCATTGTTGTAACAGCTCCATTGGGTGCGGGTTATGAATATAATATTGACGGCGGTGCATATCAAGCTTCTGCAACTTTCGCAGGAATCGCAGCCGGTTCGCATACTATTTTGGTAAGACGTACAACGGACATTACCTGTATATCGGGTGCAACGGCAGTAACGGTAGATGCAGCAACTGTTCCAGCAGATGCAACTGCAAGTACCACTATTCAACCTACCTGTGCCGTACTTACCGGCACCATTGTTGTAACAGCTCCATTGGGTGCAGGTTATGAATATAATATCGACGGTGGTGTGTATCAAACGTCTGCAACATTTGCAGGAATCGCAGCCGGTTCGCATACTATTTTAGTAAGAAGAACAACGGACATTACCTGTATATCGGGTGCAACGGCAGTAACGGTAAATGCAGCAACTGCTCCGGCAAACGCAACCGTAAGTGTCACCATTCAGCCAACCTGTTCATTACCTACAGGAACAATTTTTATAACAGCTCCATTGGGTGCGGGTTACGAATATAATATTGACGGCGGTGCGTATCAAACGTCTGTAACATTTACAGGAATCGCAGCCGGTTTGCACAATATCTTGGTTCGAAGTCCAACAGACAATACCTGTATATCAGGTGCAACAGCAGTAACGGTAAATGCTCAACCGCCAATACCAAATATTACAAATCAAACGATATCAATTTTAACCGATGGAACATTTTCAGTAACTCCAAGTGGAGTTCCAGCAGGAACAACTTATACATGGATAGTACCAACGTATACTGGTGGTGTTACCGGAGGTATTGCTGAAACAGGACAAACAGATATTCATGGAATCTTAACTCTTCCTTCTGGAACGGGTACGGCAACTTATATTGTAACACCTACTTCAGAATTATGTTCCGGAGCAACTTTTACAGTAATTGTTACCGTTACTGATGCGTGTGTGCCGGTAACGATTAGAACACAACCAGCAGATAATAGTATGTGTATAATTTCTGGTAATGCAATATTTACAACTGTTGCGAATGGCACAGCTCCATTTACCTATCAATGGCAATACAATAATGGCGGAACTTGGGCAAACGTAACAAATGGAACTCCGGCAGGTTCTTTATATACTAATGCAACAACTGCAACCTTAAATGTAGCCGGCACTACAACATCTGGAAATTATCAATATCGGTGCTATATTACAAATTGTAGTAACAGCAACAATGCAACATCAAATGCTGCAACTCTTACTGCCAATCCATTACCAACACCAACTATCACCGGTTTGACAATAGTTCCGACTTTAGCAAGCACTGTTTACACCACTCAAGCCGGAATGACCAGTTACATCTGGACAGTAAGTGCAGGTGGAACTATTACATCTGGTGGAACAGCAACAGATAACACCGTAACCGTTACATGGAATACGACAGGCGCACAGACTGTAGCTGTAAATTACAACAATGCCACTAATTGTACGGCAGTTATTCCTACAGTAATTAACGTTACCGTTGGCGATTTACCAATCCCAACTATCACGGGACCTACACCGGTTTGCGTAACGTCAACCAATAATGCTTATGTTACCGAAGCCGGAATGACCGCTTACTCTTGGACAGTAAGCGCAGGAGGAACTATTACCGCAGGTGGCACAACAACCGACAATACGGCAACAATAATCTGGAATACGGCAGGCGCACAGAATGTATCTGTCAACTACACCAATGGCGGCGGTTATACTGCAGCGATACCAACTGTAAAAACGGTTACGGTCAATTCAACGCCATCGATGCCAACCTATACTTTAATTCAGCCAAACAGTACAGTAACAACGGGTACAATCACAGTGATAACACCCATAGAAACAGGTATGACCTACAGCATTGATGGATTAGTTTATACCAATACCACAGGGGTATTTACCGAATTTCCGGGTACTTACAGTATTACAGCAATGAATTCTACAGGTTGTATTTCAGTTCCTGTTGTCGTCATAATTGAGGCTGCCAGTGCTGATTTAAGTGTTCTAAAAACAGTAGACAACGCGCATCCGATTATTGGACAGAAAGTTGTGTTTGCAATTGTAGCCGCCAACAATGGACCTGATACTGCAACCGGAGCAACCGTTACCGATATAATAGAAAGCGGATATACGTATGTGTCTTCAACAACTACTGTTGGCACTTATAACCCGTCAATCGGTGTTTGGACAATTGGAACGCTGCACAAAGGAGCGATTGAAAACTTAACTATTACTGCAACGGTAAAGAGATCAGGAAGCTATGTAAATACTGCCATAATTACCAGCGAAGTAGTTGATGGTAATGTCGGAAATAATACTTCAACGATAATAACTTATCCAACCGATTTCTTTATTCCTGATGGATTCTCTCCAAATGGTGATGGAATAAATGATTTATTTGTAATTAGAGGAGTTTCAAATTTCCCCAAAAATAAAATCAAAATATTTAATCGGTGGGGAAATAAAGTGTACGAAGCAAGTCCTTACATAAACAAATGGGATGGCAGATCCATGTTTGGATTACGTGTTGGAGGTAATGAGCTGCCTATTGGTACTTATTTCTATATACTTGATCTGATGGATGGCTCGGATATTTTTAAAGGAACAATTTATCTAAACAGATAAAAAAACAAAACGAAAATGACTACACTTTATAGAATATCAATAGGTTTGGTTTTAATCTTAGGGAGTTTAACCATTCATGCCCAGCAAGCCCCAATGTATACGCATTATATGGACAATACATTGATGGTAAATCCAGCTTACGCGGGTAGCAGGGATGCTTTAACTGTGACTGCAATCAACCGTATGCAATGGGTCGACTTTAAAGGGGCTCCTGTTACGCAAAGTTTAACAATGCATATGCCTTTATCGAACGAGCACATGGGAATAGGGTTAGCCATACTAAATGATAAAATAGGACCAACTCATACAACGTCTTTGGTTTTCGATTATGCATATAGATTCAACCTTTCAGAAAACTCTAAAATGGCTTTTGGCTTAAGTGTAGAAGCTGATTTATTTCAGGCTGACCTGAGTGCACTGCAATTGGATGTTCAAAATGATCCGGTGTTTCTAAACGATATCAATAATCACATAACTCCGAATATTGGTTTTGGGGCGTATTATTCCAGAGAGCTTTTTTATGCAGGTTTTTCAATTCCTAATTTGTTGGAAACGAACTATTCTAAAATAGATCAGGGCAATGGAACCAGCTTAATAGGAAAAGAACAGAGACATTACTTTTTTATA